>CAZDYB010000123.1:0-10214 GCA_964509045.1 uncultured Akkermansia sp. | reverse complement strand
GACCCACCACCCGTCAAGCACCCGGATGACCTGATCTCAATCCCATCGTCCACATGTCGGACGCGGGACGTTGCGCCCCAGCCCACCTCGACGTGTCGCCCCAAATGGGAAGCACCGACATCAATGCCCGACTGCCGCGGAGGGACGTGTCTGGGCAAGGAGTTCGACCAACGTTTCCAACACCTCCGCACGGTCATCCCCCGACAGGGCCAAAGCCAGCTGCGCGGTCAGCAAACCGTATTTCGATCCTATGTCATACCGTTGTCCCGACGCCTCAATGGCCAGATAACGCTCGCAACGCGCGAGATCAGCCAGTGCACTCGACAGGTGCACCGCAGGGTCTGATCGGGATCCCAGACGCTTCTCGATCAGCTCCATGATCGTCGGGGTCAGGACGTGCATGCCGAAAAAGCACAAGTAACGGCCTGATCTCAGTCCTGGGACGATCAAACGCTGCTCTGCCTCGGTGGGGGTCGGCTTCTCCAGAACCTCGGCGACCTCGTAAAGCCCACTGTTGCCAGGCACCCGCCGACCTCCGATTGCGCCGAAGTAGGGCAGCTTGCTTTCGTGGGTGGCCTGAACCGCCGAGACCGAACAGACCTGCTTCGAAGCAGCACTGACCAATTGACCCGCGCAGCCGGCGCCACTGGTGCTGACATAGACATGATCGCCGACCAGCAGAAGGAATGCTGAATCACCCGTGAACTCCCGTCCGCACCAGACCGCATGCCCGTATCCCCTGGGTTGCTGCTGCTCAATGAACTCAAGGCGAGTCGAGTGGGGACCCGCCGCCGCTGCAAATGCCGCCTGATCCCCGGGGGGAATCACTACTCCGATCTCCTCGATCCCAGCCGCAAGCGCCTCTTCGACAATCACCGCCAATGCTGTCCGGGACTCGCCGTGACGATCCACCAACGTCTGCAAGGGCAAGGTCCGTTGGTTCTTTCCCGCCGCCGTGATCAAAGCCTTGGTTACTCTCATGCCGCTCCCAACTCTGCCCACTGCACTTCGCTCCCGGAAAGCGGGAAGTTCCACGGCCTCTTCCGGCCGCCCCGATTTTCCACAGGACATCCCACACCACGCGTCAGGCTCCTTGACCCGGCCCGGAACGACTGGTTTCCTCCGCGCCACCGATGACTCCGAATCGTATTCTTCCCGACCTTCAATGTTCCCTGGTCTGCGACAACATCCGTCAGGAAGCCAATGGCAACCTGATGTTCCTGGGTGTCATGAGCCAGATCATGTCCCCCCAGTTCCCGATCACCGCGCCCCAGATCCTCGTTGTCAACCGCTGGACTGCTGGCAAGGGAACCTTCACCCAGGCTGTCCGGGTCCTCAGCTCGGACTCCACCACCGTCCTCAGCAAGTCCGAGTCGAAGTTCCAACTGAATGACCCGGTGTTCTCCGCCACCACCGTGGTCGGAATCCAGAACATCACCTTCAAGGAACCCGGACCCTACTGGATCGAAGTGCTGGTCGATGATGTCATGAAATTGCGCTACGCCATCCCCGTGTTTCTCGTCCAGCAGAATGCCCAGGGAGGGCAAGGCCAGTCCGCCGGCGCCCAACCCCAGGCCTGATCTCCCACATCATCCTCCCAACAAGGGCCGGCGGATTCCAATCCCCCGGCCCTTTCCCTTTCAACCGGACTTCAACTTCAAAACCCTCCCCGTCCAATCGACCGCTCCCAATCCGGAACGTCGGATTGCGGCCCAGGCGGTTCCCCGCAACCCTAGCCCCCTGTGCCGGCGCCGGTTCCAACCCCCGATTCACTCCCTGCCCATCGAGGACCGGGTATCGGGGCTTGGCACCCATTCACCGGCAAGGGTGTCGCGGCATTTGCAGGCGCCGGACGCCTCCGGATCTTCGTCATCCAGATCCTGGCGGCCGCCGCTGTCGCCGGACTCCTTGTCTGGGCCCTTCACCAGACATGGTTCCCGGTCATGCACAACGCCCTGCCACACCTGCCCGAAGCAGCCTCGATCGCTTCCGGTTCCCTCTCATGGCCCGACGAACAGTCGGTGCGACTCGCCCAGAACCCCTGGTTGGACGTCGTCGTCAGCCCAGGCCCAAACCACACCGATCCAACCCTGGGCCAGACCGCAGACCTTCAACTGGAACTTCTCAGGAACCACTTCCGTATCCATGGCCCCCTCGGACACCTCAGCCAGCCCTATCCCGAATCCTTCCAATTCGACCTCGGGCGCATTCCAGCCGTTGCGGCATGGGATGCCTGGCGTCGACCAGCCTCCGTCCTCATTGCGTGCGGAGTCTCCCTGGGACTCCTCGGGTCGTGGTGGTGCCTGGCCTCCCTCTTCTGCCTGCCTGCATGGATCCTCGCCAGGTCCTTGGGACGTGAAGTCCACATCGGATCCGTTTGGAAGATGGCTGCCGCCGCCCTGATTGCCGGTGCGCTGATCGCCGCGACCGGCTTGGCGGCGTACGCCATCGGGGTCATTCGCCTACCCGGCCTCCTTCTCTCTCAGGCACTCCATCTCCCGTTCGGATGCATCTGGCTGTTCTGGGGAATCCTGAGCCTGCCTCCAGGGGCCCGGCCAAGAAAGGCCAACCCCAACCCGTTTCGGGCTTCAGGTCGACGGCCTTGAAACCGGCACGGACCCGCAAAGTGCGCTGAGGAAATCCTCCAGTTTTCCCCAGGCCCGGACCACCCAGCCGTTTTGTTCCAGAAGAAGCCACTTTCCAACAAGTCAGGCGCACCTGAGCGCAGGGTTATCCCGAAAACGGCAGACCCACCCAAGAACCCGGTGACATCACGGTCAGCCTTGACCGATTCATGGGGCGAAACATCCAGTCGATGCCGGGCGATTCCGCGTCGCAATCCGCCAGGACATCCCGTTGGACAGGCTGGCTGCGGCAATGGCACCAACCAATCAGTGGTGCCTCGCTGGGAATGTTCAGGATCGCCGTTGGTTTTGTCCTCTTCCTGGAAGCCCTGACACTCTTCCGACCTTCCCAGAGCAGCGGCGGCCACGCCCCAATGCAGGTCTATTACACGGGATCCCAGGTCCAGTTCAACCTGCCCTACCCCCTCTTCGATTGGCTCCCCCTGCTTCCCCCGGATGGCATGAATGCCGTCGGATGGATTCTGGGGACTGCGAGCCTTCTGTTGATGATCGGACTGTGGCACCGGTTTTCGGCGACCGTGGTGTTTCTGGCCTGGGGATACCTTTACGCCGTGGAGTCCACCCGGACGTACTGGATGAGCTACTACTATCTCGAACTGCTGTTGTCCTTCCTCCTGATCTGGATGCCGGCAGCGCAGCGTTTCGGGATCGACGGCTGGCGCAGCGGGACACCCGCCCGACTACGGACCGTTCCTGCCGGCTGCATCGCCGTCCTCCGAGGTCAGTTGGTCATTACGTACTTCTTCGCCGGGGTCGCGAAACTGAATGCGGACTGGATGCTGGATTTCATGCCGGTCCGATGGTTCCTGGCCAAGCCCCATGTGATGGAACGCCTTCAGGGATGGTTCGGAAATGATCTCGCCGGGTCCATCCAGCCGTGGTTGTTGGGAACATCCGGGGCTGCCTTCCTCAGCTGGGCCGGAGCCGCTTTCGATCTCAGTGTCGGATTCCTGCTGCTCGCTCGGCGGACCCGCCTGCTCGGGTTCCTGCTCCTGGTCGCCTTCCATGGCATCAATCATTTCCTGCTCTTCGACGACATCGAATGGTTCCCACTCGTGGGTGTCGCCACCGCCTCCATCTTCCTGACATCCGATTGGCCGGATCGCCTGGTTGCATGGCTGCGGCAACCCAGATGGTCAAAGCCCGATCGGGCGTGGCTGATCGGGGGTGCAGTGCTGCTTCCTGGAGTGGGTGCCACCCTGGGCTGGAAGGCTGCACAGGAACGGACGGTGACGGAGACCTCCATCATCCCGTCCGGTCGGGGCCCCCAATTGGCCACCTTTCTCGCCATTGCCTGGTTGGCCACCCAGACATTTCTGCCGGTTCGCCACCTGCTCTTTCCCGGCGATGCAAGGATCACCTTTGAAGGCCTCTCATTCAGCTGGCGCCTCAAGGCAGAGGTGTACCGCTCAACGCCAGCCGTGATCACCATCGATGATCCCGCCATCCTCCGGTCCGCCGGTGCGGATGGCATCGAGGTGGACTGGAGGCAATGGCCGGGTGAACCCGTCCTGCATCGCGAAGTCCAGCCCGGTCGTGTCCCATGGGCTGACCTGCCTGCCATCCTCGCGATTTCCGATGACGATCTGGGGGATCGGATCCTCTTCAATCCGCGTGCTTCCGGACTGTCCATCACCAACGAGGTCCTGGCCCGCGCCACCGCCACCCGCCTGTGGACCGAGCTCCATGGACGCCCCCCGGCCGCGCTGCACCGTTCCACCTCCCTTGCCGAGATCATCGAGGCCTTCGCCCGCGCAGCAGAATCCCAAGGCATGCGGATGACCGACCGCGGGCGCGTGGCGGCCTATCTCTTCCAGCAACACGGTCGGCAAGGTGATGGCCGGATGATCCCGTTCCTCCGGCGCACCCAGGCCTTTGCCGCGTCCACCTACGACGACTCTCCGGATCCCTTCCTGTGGATCGATGATCCCCAGGTTCTGCCGGTGGCCCACCCTGAAGTCCCCCGAATCGTACGGGATGCCTGGAGATCCGGTTCAGGCACATCGGGAAGGATGGATTCAGCCCGGGTCGACATCGGCCGCACCCCGCTGGTTCTTCATGTGGTCGACGAGGAAGCCCATCTCGGAGGCCAGGCTCCACTGTTTGATCTCTGGCAACCGGCAGGATCCGCGACCGATCCCACTCCCGTACCCGTGATCCGTTGGAATCTCGTCCGTGACGCCGGCATTTCCAAAGCCATGCACATTGGGGTTCAACCCTTCCTCCTGCAGCGCTATGCCCGACGGGTCGCCGACCTCTGGAAACGGCAATACGGACGTTCACCCGCGATCCGAGCCCACACCTCCGTCTCCCTGAACGGGCGCCCTCCGCAACCCGTGGTGGATCCCCGGATCAACCTCACCACCGCCCCGGTCCAACTGTTCCGTCACGAATCCTGGGTTCAGGATCTCGCCCTGCAAAGGATCCCCGCCCCCTCCCTCACGCTCGGGCACGACATGCAGGCTACCGACCCGGCCAGTCCTTGAATCGGTTCCCATCCGCCCGGAGCCCCGGGGAAATTGATCCGGAAGGTTTTCTTTGGCCGTCCCCCGCCCTTCACAGGTAGCCTTTTGGCGTCAAATGAAGGTCCCTCTCGCCTACGGCCAAGGCACGCTCGACGTGGAATTCCCGGATGACCGCACCGTGGTCATTCAACCCGCCCATCGTCCAGGCCTTCCCGATGAGGCCGCTGCCCTCCAGCAGGCCGTCGAGCATCCCATTGGTGCGGCTCCCCTCCGCAACTGGGTCAAACCCGATGCCCGGATCTGCATCCTGTTCACGGACATCACCCGAGCCACCCCGAATCACCGGTTGATCCCCTGGCTGCTCGCCCATCTGGAAAACCTCGGAGTTCAGGATCACCAGATCATCCTCCTCAACCAGCTCGGCACCCATCGACCCAATACCCGGGCAGAACTCGAAACCATGCTCACTCCGGCCGTCGTCGCCCGGTATCGCGTCCTCAATCACGAACCCGACAACCACCAGGCCTGCGTTGCCCTCGGCACCACCCGCACCGGCACTCCGGCCTGGATCAACCGGCATTGCGTCGAGGCCGATGTCCGCATCGTCACCGGCTTCATCGAACCCCATTTCTTCGCCGGCTTCTCCGGCGGCCCAAAGGGCATCATGCCCGGGGTCGCTCATCTCGAAACCGTGATGAGCAATCACGGCGCCGCCAACATTGGCGATCCCCGTGCCACGTTCGGCATCTGCGAAGGCAATCCCCTCTGGGAGGAATTGCGCGACATCGCCCTGCGCGTCGGCCCCTCCTTCCTCCTCAATGTCACCCTCAACGACGAACGCCACATCACCGGCGTCTTCGCCGGAGATCTCCTTCAGGCCCATCGTGCCGGCCGCGAATTCGTCCGCTCCGCCGCCATGCAGAAGGTCGATCACGCCTTCGACATCGTGGTCACCACCAATTCCGGATATCCCCTCGACCAGAATCTCTATCAGGGCGTCAAGGGCATGAGTGCCGGCGCCCGGATCCTGCGCAACGGCGGTCTGCTCATCCTCGCTGCCGAATGTCGCGAAGGCGTTCCCGCCGGCAGTCCTCTCGATCACCTGCTCCGCGAGGCGGGTTCGCCCGAGGAAATCCTCGGACTCCTCGCCACCCCGGGATTCGTCCGCCCCGAACAATGGCAGGCCCAGATCCAGTCGCTCATCCAGGGACGCGCCCGTGTCCGGGTCCACTCCTCCATTCCCGCCGACATCTTGAAATCCGCACACCTGGATCCATGCGATGACATCGGCGCGGTCGTTCGGGACGAACTGGCCCGACTGGATCCCGGAGCCCGCGTGGCCGTCCTGCCCCAGGGTCCGCTCACCATTCCCTACCTCCCCTGAATCCCCGCGTGCCCACGCCCACCCCTGCAGCCCGACTCCGGCCCAGCCCCATGCGACTCCTCCTCGCCTGCATCGCCCTGGCCGTCACCCAAACCGCGTCCGCCCAACCGGGCTATCCCCGGCAGGGCCGTCCCAACATCATCGTCATCGTCGCCGATGACCTTGCGCCCGGAGATCTGGGTTCCTACGGACAGACCCAGGTCCGCACACCCCACATTGATCGACTGGCCGCCGAAGGTGCCCGGTTCACCGACGCCTATGCCGGCAGTCCCCACGAAGCGGCGAGCCGATGCAGCCTGATGACCGGCCTTCACGGTGGACACGGATCCATCCGGGGCGAACTCCAGGCGCCACTGGCCCCGGGTGACATCACCCTGGGCGAGGTCCTCCGCAGTGTCGGATACCGTTGCGTCGCCCTGGGCAAGTGGGGCCTCGGTTGGGAGGGTACCACCGGCCATCCCCGCCAACAGGGATTCGAAGAGTGGCTGGGTTACCTGGAAGCCCGGGACGCCCTTCATCCCTATCCCACCCGCCTCTGGCGCAATGAGGAGCCCTATACCCCCTGGGACAACCGCTCCGGCCTCGCCATGGTCCATGCCGAAGACCTCATCGTCGGAGCCACCACCAACATCATGCGGTTCAATCCAGACCGCGCATTCTTCACCTATCACGCATCGAACCTGCCCCGGTCCCGCGAACCCAGATCCGCCGCCGGTCCCGGCGCCACACGCCCCGGCCGCTACGCCCAACAACCCTGGCCTCCCGCCGAACGTCTCAAGGCCGAAGCCATCTCACGACTGGATGACAGCGTCGGACTCATCTTCGCCGGACTCGCCAAACACCAACTCCTGACCAGTACCGTCGTCATCTTCACCTCCGATCAACCCCCGGCCCCCGCCAACGCTCTCCGGATACCCCCCCATCAGTCCGCGCCCGCCACCCCTGCCGCAACCGACCACGATCCCCTTTCCGAATCGGCCCTGCGCGTTCCCCTCATCGTCTGGTGGCCCGGAGTCGTCCGACCCGGCCTGGTCATCACCCATCCAGTCGCCCACTGGGATCTCCTTCCCACCCTCGCGGACATCGGACGATCCACCCGACCGGGTGCCCTTGACGGATCCTCCCTCTTGCCTGTCCTGCTCCGACGCGAACGCAAGGATCCGCCACGTCCGCTGTACTGGGAGTTCAATGAACCGCCCGGCGCCAAGGCCTGTCGATCCAACGAATGGAAGCTGGTCCTGACCTCCACAAATGCGCCTCCGCGTCTCTTCAATCTCGGTTCCGACCCATCCGCCACCAACAACGTCGCCGCCCAACATCCCGACATTGCCCATGCCTTGACCAAATTCATCGGGTCCGCCAACCGCCCTTGGATTCCGCCCTCGACGCCTCCTCCCAATCCGCCCTGGCACACCGGCACCAATGCCTTGCCAGCCCGACCCTGATCCCGATCCCTTTCCCACACCCCTGACCATTCCCATTTCCAATCATCCATGAACGTCTTCGTCACCGGCGGCGCCGGATACATCGGTTCAGTCTGCGTTGAGGAACTCCTCGACGCCGGACACTCCGTCACCGTCTTCGACAATCTCTCCGAGGGTCACCGCTCCGCCGTGGATCCCCGCGCCCGGTTCATCCAGGGCGATTTCTCGGAACGCGAGGTGATCCACGCCACCCTCGAAGAAGTCCGCCCTGCGGCCGTCATCCACTTCGCCGCCAATGCCCTGGTCGGTGAGTCCATGACCAACCCCTCAAAGTACTTCCGCAACAACGTCGCAGCCGGCATCAACCTCCTCGACGCCGCAGTCCATGCCGGCGTCAGACGCTTTGTCTTCAGCTCCACCTGCGCCACCTACGGCCCCCCAGATCGCGTCCCCATGGACGAATCCCTTCCCCAACGCCCCATCAATCCGTACGGAGATTCCAAACTGATGTTCGAACGGATCCTGCAATGGTACCGCGAAATCCACGGCCTCGACTTCGTCGCCTTCCGCTATTTCAACGCCGCCGGTGCCTCCCAACGCTTCGGGGAACATCACCGCATCGAAACCCATCTCATCCCCAACGTCCTCCAGGTCGCCCTCGGCCAGAAATCCCACTGCGAAATCTTCGGCACCGACTACCCCACCCCCGACGGCACCTGCATCCGCGATTACATCCACATCGCCGATCTGGCCCAGGCCCACATCCTCGCCCTCCAACCCGGGCCCACCGGCTTCTTCAACCTCGGCAATGGCGAAGGCTTCTCCGTCCGCCAGGTCATTGACGTCTGCTCCCGCATCTCCGGCAAATCCATCCCCACCGTCGAGAAACCCCGGCGCCCGGGTGATCCCCCTCGGCTCGTCGCCAGCGCCCAACGCGCCATCGCCGAACTCGGATGGAAACCCCGGTTCCCCCGGATCGAGGATATTGTCGAGACCGCCTGGCGCTGGCACGTCGATCATCCCTCCGGCTACCTCGACTGAACCGGATTCGCGCCGCAGGGAGTGCTGAAGCCAACTGGCCCGCCGATGGCCCTCGACGGATCGTCGGACGGTTACCGGAACAACAGCAACGGCACCTGGCTGGATCGGATCATGATCGTCGTCGTGCTCCCCAACAGCAGACGGCGGATCGGTGAATGACCGTACGCTCCCATCACCACCAACTGGCTGTCCATCCGTTCAATCGCCGCCGGCAACACATCCTCGGGTGCCCCGCCAATCGCTTCATGGGTCACCCGGTATCCCGCCGCCGCCATCCGCGCCGCCGCTTCCCCCAGGTACCACTTCGCATCGTCATCAATCCGCCCGGCACGCACCAGGTGACACGCACATCCCGACAACAACCCGTGTCCCACCAGGAAATCCATCGCCCGCGTCACGCTCGGGCCACCATCATACGCCAGCAGGAACCGCTCGATCGGCCGGAATTCGCGCTCGACCAGCAACACCGGGCGGATCGTTGAACGGATCACCCGTTCCACCTGGCTTCCAATGTTCACCCGCGACGTGTTCCCGCTTTCCCCCCGCTCGCCCAGGACCACCAGTTCATACCGGGACCCGATCTCCTCCACCGTCTCCACCAGGGATCCATGGCGCTGGATCAGCACCGCGTCCGTCACTCCCAATCCCTCCAACTGCCGACGCGCCTCCTCCAGGATCGCCTTGCCCTTCAGACGCTGCTCCCGACCTTCCGCCTCCTCCAATTGCGTCAGCGCATCCGTCACCTGCGCACTGGCATCGATCCCGATCGCTCCCGTGAGGTCCAGGCCCGACGCCCGCTCGCGATGATGATCGAGGACGTGCAACACCTCGATCCCCACCCCGAGTCGTCCCGCCGCCCACGCGGCATGCTGCAAGGCGCTCGGCGCATAATTCCGGCCGTCAGTACAAACAAGGATGGGTGACATGGGAGGTAGCGAATCAGTGTTCGAGCATCTGGTCCAGTGCGCCCGGTTTGTCGTGGACGGCCAACCGATCCACGATCGTCGCACTGGCTTCGTTCAAGCCGATCACCTCCACCTCGGCCCCTTCCCGCCGGAACTTCATGACCGCCTTGTCCAACGCACCCACCCCGGTCAGGTCCCAGAAATGCGCGTGACTCACGTCAATCCGCACCCGGGCCACCGCCTCCTTGAAATCAAGGGAACCCAGGAATGCCGACGCCGAGGCGAAGAACACCTGACCCCGCACCTCATACGTCCGCGTCTCCGTCGCAGCGTCGTACTCCCGGGTCACC
>CAZDYB010000122.1:0-10248 GCA_964509045.1 uncultured Akkermansia sp. | reverse complement strand
ATCGTCTCGCGGTGGTCGACACGCGGGCGGCGGAAATGGTGAAGCTCTGCTTCTTTGCCGGGTTGACGCAGCAGGAGGCCGCGCGCGAACTGGGCGTCTCGCTCGCCTCCGCGGAACGGATCTGGAGTTTCGCCCGCGCCTGGCTCCTGCGCGAGGTGAGAAAGGAGACGACTGGGTCCCAGCGGTGAAGGGTGGGAATTGGTTGAGGGGATTCGCGCCCGGATTCCGCATGATCAGGTAGAAGGAAGAAGCACCTCCCCCAATAGACTGTGGCAAACGCAGATCGAATCATTGAACTCCTGCATGAGGCCAGACTCCGGCCGGCCGGTGCCGAACGGGATCGGTTTCTCGCCGAGGCCTGCGCCGGCGACTCGGCGTTGATGGACCAGGTCGTCTCGCTCCTGGAAGCGGAGGCGGCCGACAACGGGTCGTTCCTCCGGATGTCTCCCGTCGTCCGTCCCGCCCTCCTGCCCAGTGAGAAGCCCGGCGACCGGATTGGCCGCTACAAGTTGCTGGAGCAAATCGGCGAGGGTGGCTGTGGGGTGGTCTACATGGCCGAGCAGGAGGAACCCGTGCGTCGCCGTGTGGCGCTCAAGGTCATCAAGCTCGGCATGGACACGAAGTCCGTCATCGCGCGCTTCGAGGCCGAGCGCCAGGCGCTGGCGCTGATGGACCATCCGAACATCGCCAAGGTGTTCGACGCCGGTGCGACGGACACAGGCCGGCCCTACTTCGTCATGGAACTGGTGCGTGGCATCCGGATCACCGACTTCTGCGATCAGCACCATCTCTCCACCAACGAACGACTCGAGTTGTTCATCCAGGTTTGCCACGCCATCCAGCACGCACACCAGAAGGGCATCATCCATCGGGACATCAAGCCGTCGAACATCCTCGTCACCGTCAGCGAAGCTGGCGCGGTCGGCTGCCCGAAGGTGATCGATTTCGGGATCGCCAAGGCGACGAATGACCAGCGCCTGACCGACAAGACCGTCTTCACCGCCTTCGAGCAATTCATCGGCACTCCGGCCTACATGAGTCCCGAGCAGGCGATGATGACGAGTTGGGACATCGACACGCGCACGGACATCTACGCGCTGGGGGTCCTGCTTTACGAACTGCTGACCGGGAGCACGCCGTTTGATGCGAAGGCATTGTTGGCTGCGGGCATGGATGAGATGCGGCGGAAGATCCGGGACGAGGAACCGGCGACGCCCTCGACCTGCCTGAGCACCATGCAGGCACTGGACCTGACGGCCGTGGCCAGACGCCGGCAAGTCGAACCGCCCAGGTTGATTCACCTCGTTCGAGGCGACCTCGACTGGCTCGTGATGAAGTGTCTGGAGAAAGACCGCACGCGCCGCTACGAGACGGCCAATGGATTGGCGGCGGACGTCCGTCGCCACCTGGGCAACGAACCGATCACGGCCCGTCCGCCGAGCCGGTGGTATGAGTTCCAGAAGACCGTCCGACGGCACCGGTTCGGGTTCGCCGTGGCCGCGGCGTTGATCCTGGTGCTGGGGCTCGGGGTCGTGACGAGCGGTTGGCAGGCGATCCGGGCCACGCGCGCCGAACGCCAGCAGAGCCAGTTGCGGAAGGAAGCCGACGCCGGAAGGGAGACCGCCCAGACCGAAGCCGCCAAGAGTCGGCAGGTTGCGCAGTTCATGCAGGACATGCTCAAGGGCGTCGGGCCGTCGGTTGCCCTGGGCCGGGACACGAAGATGCTGCGGGAGATCCTGGACCGGACGGCGCTACGGCTCGACGAGCTCAAGGACCAGCCCTCCGTGCAGGTGAGCCTTCAACTGACCCTGGCCCGGGTCTACGCGGATCTGGCTGAATACGAGGCTGCGATACGGATGTGTCGGTCCGCGGTGGAACTTCAAAGGAAGTTGTCGGGAGCGGAACATCCTGACCTTGCCGGGGCCATGCACCAGTTGGCGGGAGTCCTTTTTCAACAGGGGGGCCATGCGGAAGCGGAGGCGCTGTTCCACGAGGTGGTGGCAATGCGGCGGAAGCTTTTGGGAGTCGATCATCCGGCCGTCGCAGACTCGCTCCACGAACTTTCGATGCTTTACCGGGAGACGGGCAACCTGGCCAAGGCGGAGAACACCGCCCGCGAGGTGGTGGCGATCCGGCGCGCCCGGTTCGGGGAGACGGATCGGCAGGTGGCGGTCGCCCAGCAATTGCTGGCATGGAACCTCAAGCTTCGAGACAGATTCTCGGAGGCAGAGGCCGTCATCCGACAATCCATTGCCACGCGGAAGGCCCTGCTGGGCAATGAGCATTCCGAGGTGATCTTTGCGCTTTTCGACCTGGCTGAGTTTCTTCACGACCAAGGCAAGCGCTCCGAGTCGGACGCGGTCACCAATGAGGTCCTGGCCATGCGCGGACGGCTGTTCGAGTCGAAAAGCCCCTTTGCTGCGCAGTGCCTGCAACAGTTGGCCTGGGTGCTTCATGTCCAGGGTCGCCATGCAGATGCAGAAATGGTGAGTCGGGAAGCGCTCGGCATCCGCCATCAAGTCCTGGGGAGGAGTCACCCGGACGTGGCGCACAACCTGAGTTTTCTTGGACTCTTTCTCCGCGCCCAGGGAAAGCTTGCCGAGGCGGAGGCGGTCCTGCGCGAGGCCTTGACCATCCACCGTGAGGCCCTCGGCATCGGACACTTCACGACCATGCACTCGGTGCGAGCCGTAACGGATCTGCTGCTGTCGATGAACCGCTCGGCCGAAGCCGAGAAGCTCCAGCGGGACGAATTGGCTGCATGCCGGGAGGTTCATGGATCCGACCACCCGGCGACGGCGGTCTTGCTGCATGAGTTGGCGATGTTGCTGCGCAATCAGGGAAGACTCACCGAAGCGGAATCCCTGGCTCGTGAAGCACTGTTGATCCGGCGGCGAAAGTTGGGCGACCAACATCTGGACGTGGCCTCCACGCTCCACCTGCTCGCGTGGACCCGCCATCTCCAACGGAATGACGCGGAGGCCGAGACGCTGTCCCGTGAGGCGGTGGCGATCCTGCGGGCGCGACTGGGGAACGATCATCAACACGTGGCTTGGACGCTCTACGATCTGGCCGTCTTTCTCCGCGATCAAGGCAAGCTGACTGAAGCTGAAACCACGGCGCGCGAGTCGTCGGCCATTCGAAGGAAAGTGGGCGGCAATGCCCATCCCGACGTCGGGGCAACCGTGTCCTTGCTGGCCGCCGTCCTCAAGCGGGGAGGCAAGCGGGTTGAGGCCGAGGCGGTGTGGCGCGAGGAGTTGGCGTCTCGCCGAAAGGAAACGGGAGGTGGCGGCCTCGCGGTTGCCACTGCCTGCCACGAGCTCGCCGAGTTGCTCCGCGAGCAGCAGAAGCCCGCCGAGGCGGAAACCCTGATTCGTGACGCACTGTCCATCCGGAGAAGCCTTCTGGGCGAGGGGCATCCCAGACTTGCCGATTCCTGGAGGGTGCTGGGTGAACTTCTGGCTGACCAAGGGAAGGCGAAGGAACTGGCGGCCCTGCTGGAGGAATCTCCGGGTGCGGCAGGCTCCGCAACCGAAGCGGACCAGGCGCAGTTCGGACGCTTGCTGTGGCTGATGGGAAATGTTTGGTTGCAGGCCGGGCAGTTCGGCGATGCCGGGCGGGCATTCGGGCGGGCGTTGCAGAAATTCAGGCAGTTGCAGACCCAGTTTCCTTCCAATGCCCATCACCGCCAGGAACAGGCCTTCAGCCTGCGATTGCTTGCGGAGGCGAGTCGACGAGCCGGCGGCATGGCGGCGGCTGAATCCAACCTGCGGATGGCCTTGGGGATCTACCGGCAACTGATGACGGAAGTCCCGAGCTCGACCTTCTACCCCTGGGAGGTTGCCCGGACCCTGGAGCGCTTGACCTATCTTCTCCGCGATCAGTCCAGGCTGTCCGAGGCCGAAGCCACCGCGCGTGAAGTGTTCGCGCTGCACCAGAAACGGTCCGGCGACACCCACCCTGAAACCGCCGAGGCGTTGAAGAACGTGGCCGAGGTGCTCCATGGTCAGGGCCGTTACGCCGAGGCCAAATCCACCTTTCTCGAAGCCGCCAGTCACGCGAGTGCCCCGACGTTGAACGAGATCGCCTTCACGCTGGCGACCGCCGCCTCGGCTGAACTCCGGGACGGACCGGTCGCCTTGACCTTCGCGGAGAAGGCCGTTGCCGCCACGAGCCGCAGCAATTCGATGATGGTGGATACGCTGGCCGCCGCGTACGCGGAGGTGGGCCAGTTCACGAAGGCGGTCCGGGTCCAGCAGGAAGCCATCGACCTGTTGCAGGATGAAGCTCTGAAACAGGGTCTCCGCTTTCGGCTGAAGCTCTACACGTCGGGGCTGCGCTATCGAAATCCGGGCCAACTTGCCCGCCTGGCGACGGCGCTTCTGGATGCGGGAAAGCACGTCGAGGCCGAACGCCCTGCCCGTGAATGTCTGGCGCTGCGGGAGCAACTCATTCCCGATGACTGGCGGACGTTCAACGCCCGGAGCATCCTGGGCGGCAGTCTGCTCGGGCAGTCGAAGTATGCGGAGGCCGAGCCGTTGCTGCTGTCGGGCTACGAAGGAATGAAGCAGCGGGAAGGCCGGATTCCCGCCGACGGCAGACCACGCCTGAAGGAGGCGCTTCAGCGTCTGGTGCGACTCCACGAAGCCACGGCCCGACCGGAGAAGGCCGCGGCGTGGAGGAAGACGCTGTCCGAGTTCGTCGAGACCGAAGGCGGGAAAGAGACCGCTGTCCCGAAACCCTAGCCTCCGGCCAAAACTTCCCTGAGGGGTTTCGCCCGCCCTTTCCGCATGACTGGTTGAAAGACCATCATGCCATGAACCCACTGGACTCAAGACAGACCGATCGGATTGCAAACTTCTTTCCCTCCTGCGCACAGCCCTTCTTGCTCGGGATGTCCACACTCTGCGTCGCGCTGGCCGGCGGCCTGAATGCACAGACTCCATGTCCCGCCGTTGAAACCTTCGCGACGGGTTTGCTCGCCCCCAGTAAAATCATCCAGACGCCGCGCGGGAATTTCATCGTCGCCGAAGGCGGGCCGCAGGTGCCGAACAACGGCCGTGTCTCCATCGTGGACAAGCACGGCCAACGACGGACGTTGATCGAAGGGCTGCCCTCGTCCCGCACCTTCGTCGGCGATTTCAACGGTACGACCGGTGTCTGGCTCGATGGACGGACGCTGTTCGTCTTGAATGGCCAGGGCGATGTCACCTTGGCCGGGCCGGTGCCAGGGACCGAGCGTGCTAATCCTGCACCCTCGTCGCCTATCTTCAGTTCGGTTCTCGCGGTTCATTTCAGCGCCGCCATGGAAGAGACGACCACGGGCGTCACTCTCACGTTGGCAGATCACCAGGCATTGAAAGCCGGCCAGCGGTTACTTCGGTCGGACGCCAACGGCCGCCGCATGGTCATCCAACTTGTTGCGGACTTCCCGGATTACGCGCCCGAGCCGCGCCCCACGTTCGCGGACAACGTGCGGCATTCGCATCCGTACGGAGTCGTGGGCCGTGGGCAACATCTCTACGTGGTGGACGCCGGATTCAACAGCGTGCGCAGAGTGGATGTCCGCAGCGGCGACCACGAAACGCTGGCGAGCTTTGCGCCTACGCCCAACCCGCGATTCCCCGTCGGACCGCCCGTCATCGAGAATGTGCCCACGAGCATCCGGTGGGATGGGCAGGAACTTCTGGTGACGCTGTTGAGCGGCGGTCCGTTCTTTCTCCCGGGCTATTCCACCGTCCAACAGGTGAACCCCAGCACGGGTGAGATCGTGCCGTTGATCAGCGGGCTCTCCGCCGCCATTGATGTGACGCCCCTGCGGTCGCAGGACCGGGAGGACGGCTTCCTCACGCTCGAGTTCAATTTGAACTTCCCTGGGCCGGGTGCGGGACGGTTGCTGTATTTCCCCAGTGCGGACGTGAGCCCAGTCATTCTTGCGGATTGCCTCACCACCTCGAGCAGCATGGTGTTCGATCGGAAAGACGACCGGCTCGTGATCACGGAACTGGCCACGGGTCGCCTGGTTGTTCTGGATGTACCGTGAGGTCCATCCGCCCCGGAACCCAGTTCATTCCAACCCAGATCTCCCTCATGAAGCCCTTATCGCTGCCTGGAAAATTCCTGTTTGCTGCCGGCATCCTGGCGGTCTTGCTCCGGCATCATTCCCACGCCGCCCCAGGCGAGCTGGATCTCTCATTCGACCCCGGCTCGGGCGTCAACGGCCCGGTGACCTCGCTCGTGGTGCAACCGGATGGCCGGGCGATCATTGCCGGCTCGTTCAGCACGGTACGTGGACTCATGCGCAAGAGTCTCGCGCGGCTGAATGTCGACGGGAGCGGCGACAGCAGTTTCACTGCGCCGGCGCCAAATCATGCGATCCATAGCCTCGTGCTGCAGCCGGATGGGAAACTGCTGGTGGGCAGCGAATTCGACAACCTCGGTTTGACCCGACTGAACGCGGACGGCAGTCCGGACACCCAGTTCAATGCCGCCGCCTTGACCGCCATTGCGAGCACCGAGCCCTACTACCCCTTTCAGGTCAGAGCCATGATCGTTCAGCCAGATGGGAAGGTGGTCTTCCCAGGCGACCAACAGCTACTGCGTCTGAATGGCAATGGAACGCTCGACACAAACTTTGTTTCCGCCGCTCAAGGCTTTGTCTCAGCGATCGCTCTGCAGCCCGACGGCAAACTGATCGTGGCAGGGGTCTTCCACAATCCTGACACCGGCATCCAAGGTCACGGTCTGGTTCGGCTGTTGGCCAACGGCGCGAGGGATGTCGGCTTCAATGAAAACGCTGGGAAGGATAATACGATCCAGGCCATCAGTCTTCAACCCGACGGAAAGATCCTGTTCGCCGGAGGATTCACCAAAGTCAACGGGACGAACACCCTGGTGATCCGGTTGAACCCGGATGGCAGCGTGGATCCCACGTTCGCGGTGGGGTCGGGAAATGTCCCCGCTTTGTCGACCGTCCATGCCCTCGGACTCCAGTCGGATGGCAAGATGATCGTCGGCGGCCAGTTCCAGTCCGACAACGGGGTCGTCCGCTCCAATCTGGTCCGACTCAATGCCGATGGGAGTATGGATGTCAGTTTTCCCAGCGGTGACAACGGAGTCACCCGGCAGTGGACGCCTCACACCGTCAGGACCCTGGAGGTGACATCGGACGGAACGGTCTGGATGAGTGGCTATTTTGCGGGGTCGAATCAGAAGACCGGGAGCTACGTTGCCCGCCTTCTGGCGGATGGGAGCGTGGATGCCGCGTTCCAGCCGGGGCGTGGAGTGAGCGCCAACGATTCGACCCTGGTGGTCCAACCCGACGGCGACCTGCTTTTGGGCGGTGCATTGACCTTCATCAACGGCACCAACCTATACGCCAGCGTACGGCTCAACCCAAACGGCAGCCTGGACGACAGCTTCATCCCAGCCAGCAGTTTCAAGCCGGATCTGCTCGAGTGGCCCATGTCCGACTGCCCGGAGGGTCCGTTCTTCTGCCAACCCAATCCCATTCCCGTCTCGGTCGCGGTCCAGCCCGACGGCAAGATGCTGATCGGTGGATATAATAGCGTCCTTGTATCGGGAGACTCGATCTATGTCCAAATGACGACCGCATTCCTTCGCCGGTTTCATGCGGATGGAAGTCTGGATGCGGGTTTTCTGCCGTTGTCCTTTCACTCGCCGGACTGGGAGTTCTGGTATTCCTCGGACTTCGTCTCGGCGGTGCGACTGCAACCCGACGGGAAGATCCTGGTCGCCGGGAAGTATGCCTCGATCAGCGGGACGCCGTGTCACGGATTGGCCAGGCTGCATCCCGATGGAACCGTGGATCCGGGCTTCACCGCGGCGACCGGACCGTATGCGGGGATCGATTCCATCGCCTTGCAACCGGATGGCAAGGTGTTGCTGTGCGGTGATCGTGGTCTGATTGGTGGCGCATTCCGTCGGGGCATCGCCCGGTTGAACCCGGACGGCAGCCTCGACGAAACGTTCCGTGCGGTCGTCGGAACCAACGGCGGCATCCGGTCTCTGGCCTTGCAGCCCGACGGCAAGGTGGTGATCGGAGGGTCCTTCAGCGTTGGCCACGGCACGAATCTCAATGGGGTCGTGCGTTTGAACGCCGATGGAACGCTGGATGAAGGCTTCGTTCCAGTGACCGTCGGCGGATTCAATGCCGTGGAGTCGGTGAAGGTTGCCTTGCAGGCGGACGGACGGTTGCTCCTCAGTGGCAGCTTTCTCACCGTGAACGGCGTGTTGCGTCCGTCCATCGCCCGGCTCGAGGGCGATTTCCCCTTCCTCTCCCTGAGGCTGACGTCTGCGGGGAATTCAGCCGTCGTGACCTGGCCTGTCACCGAGCTCCGCTTCGAGTTGCAGGAAGCGGCCGATCTCTCGCTGCCCAACCCGTGGTCGCCGGTGCAGCAACCGGCGATCGAGGAATCCGGAAGGAGGTCGGTCACCGTGCCCACCGGCGAGGGTAGCCGGTTCTTCCGCCTGGAATCCCAGTAGTCCCTTTCACCGCCATCGCACCCGCACCCAATTCATCGTTGCATCATGAAGACCCGTCATTGGATCCGTTCGTTCCTGCCCACCGTCGCCGGCCTCATCGCCTTCGCCCGACTGACATTCCTGCCGTTGACCGCGCAGCCTTCACCCGATTCCCCACAGGCACCTCCCACCATTCCCGTCGACCAGATCGGACGGGTGGCGGGACAACATTACCAAGGTGACGGCCTGTCCGTGACCGCCACCCCCGACGGAGCCCGGTTGCGATGCGATTTTCAACAACTCGCGGGATGGGTGACGTCCGAAGGTCTCTGGCTTGGCTCCACTGCCAACCCCGCAACGGGGGAACATTTTCGACTGCTGGCGACGGCTGTCGGCCGCGGAGCGGATCGCCCCCGGTTTTCCACAGCGCTGGCCCCCACCGGGTCCGTGTCCGTCGCCGGATCGTTGGTCCGGTTCCTCCGTGCGGGTCTTACCGAGGAGTACTCGACCGGCATGGATGGCGTCCGCCAGGACTTCATCGTGGAACAGAAACCCCCGGGCGCCGGCGAACTGCGGCTGGAGTTGGAGTTGACTGGTGCCCGCGCTGAGCTGTCGCGCAAGGGAGTGCGCCTGGTGCTGGAGGGGTCCGGACGCAAGCTCGCCTACAGCCGTCTCCACGTTGTGGATGCGGACGGCAAGGAACTCACGGCCCGGATGGAAGTGGTGAATGAGTCCCTCTTGACCCTCGCGGTGCAGGATGACACGGCGACCTATCCGATCCGGATTGATCCCACGTTCAGCGATGACGACTGGGGTAGCATGGGCGGCATTCTCGGAGCGGACCGGTGGGTTTACGCGGCAGTCGCTGACGGCGCCGGCAATCTCTATGTCGGTGGCAGCTTCGAGATGGTGGGTGACGTGAGGGTCAACCATGTCGCCCGGTGGAACGGTTCCGAGTGGTCGGACCTGGGCGGCGGCCTGGACTGGGAGGTGTGGGCGCTTGCCGTTTCCGGCACCGACCTTTACGTCGGGGGCGACTTTTCGTGGGCTGGCAAGACGGAGACCGAGGCCGGCATCCCCGTGAACCGGATCGCCAGGTGGGACGGCACCACCTGGTCGGCGCTGGGAACGGGGATTGGCGTGGACCCCGGCCGGGACGTGTGGGATTACGTGACGTCGCTGGCCGTCATTGGCAACGACGTCTACGCCGGTGGCTTCTTCGGGATCGCGGGCGGGACGGAAGTGTCCAACGTCGCCAAGTGGGATGGAAGCACGTGGTCGGCCCTGGGATCCGGGATGGACGACGAGGTTTACGCCCTGGCGGTGATCGGCACCGATGTGTATGCGGGAGGTGGGTTCACCATGGCCGGTGGCACCGAGGTGAACTACGTGGCCCGATGGAACGGGATCTCATGGTCCGCTCTCGGCTCAGGGATGGATGACTGGGTTTATTCCCTCGCCACCATGGGGACCGACCTCTACGTGGGCGGCGACTTCTGGAGCGCGGGCGAAGTCCCGGCACAGAACATCGCCCGGTGGGACGGCAGCACCTGGTCATCCGTCGGCAGTGGGTTGGACGCTCGTGTCACCGCACTGGCTGTCTCCGGAACGGACCTCTACGCCGGCGGTCAGTTCAGCACGGCGGGGGAAACCCATGGTGCCTACTACGTGGCGAAGTGGTCGGGCGACCAGTGGTCGGCGCTCGGCTTGGGTGTCGATGATTACGTCTCGGCGCTCGCGGTGGTGGGGGACACCCTGTTCGTG
>CAZDYB010000121.1:5882-10275 GCA_964509045.1 uncultured Akkermansia sp. | reverse complement strand
TTCCATCAACCCGGTCCGCATCGAGGGTCAGAAGACCGCGGCATTCGAGATCTGCGATGCCTTGGGCGATGCACCCGACTTCCATGTCCTGCCCGTCGGCAATGCGGGAAACATCACCGCCTACTGGAAGGGATTCCGGGAATACGCCCAGGCCGGCCTGAGCAAGACCCTGCCCCGCATGATGGGTTGGCAGGCTGCTGGCGCCGCACCCATCGTCCTCGGGCATCCGGTTGAACATCCCGAGACCGTCGCCACCGCCATCCGGATCGGGAACCCCGCCTCCTGGCAGGGGGCATTGAACGCCGCCCGGGAATCCTCGGGAGCAATCCGGTCGGTGACCGATGACGAGATCCTCCATGCCTACCGGTTGCTGGCCCAGACCGAGGGGGTGATGGTCGAACCGGCCTGCGCAGCGCCCATCGCCGGGCTCATCCAGGCCATCCGCAACAACGAGATCCCGGCCGGCAGCCGGGTCACGGCCACCATGACCGGTCACGGTCTCAAGGATCCCGACACCGCCATCCGGGTCGCCGGTTTCGCACCGATCCTCGCCCAGGCCAATCGCGAGGCCGTCATGGCCGCCATCGGGCTCGGGTGAACGAAGCAGGGTCGGCGAGCGGAACTCGCCGCTCCGGGTTGGAGGTTGTGTCGGCGAGCGGAACTCGCCGTTCCGGCGGGGTCGCCGACTCACCCGACCAACCCGCGCACGACATCGCCTTTCACATCGGTCAACCGATGGTCGCGTCCGCCGAAGCGGTAGGTCAGGCGTTCGTGATCGAGGCCGAGCAGATGCAGCAGGGTGGCATGCAGGTCATGGACATGGACCGGGCGATCGACGGCCTGGTAGCCGTAGTCGTCGGTGCTTCCATACGCGATGCCTGGACGCACCCCGCCACCGGCCATCCAGAAGGTGAAGCCTTTCGAATTGTGGTCGCGACCATCCGCCCGACGGCTGTCGGGTGTCCGACCGAATTCACCGCCCCAGACGACGAGGGTGTCTTCGAGGAGACCTCGTGAATGGAGATCGGAGAGGAGCGCGGCGATGGGTTGATCGATGGCGCGACAGTTGCGGGTGAGGGCGCTTTCGAGGTTCTGATGTTGATCCCATCCGCCGTGATTGACCTCGATGAACCGGACACCGGCCTCGGCGAATCGGCGGGCCAACAGACATTGCCGGGCAAAGCTGTCGGTCGGTGCCTGGCCGACGCCGTATCGGGCAAGGGTTGCAGCGGATTCGCCGTTGAGATCCAGCAAGCCGGGCACCTCCGATTGCATGCGGAAGGCGAGTTCGTAGGACTCGATCACACCCTCGATCTCGGAATGGTCGCCGGTGGCGGCGAGGTAATCGGAGTTCATGGATTGCAACAGGTCGAGCTGACGCTGTTGTTGCGGGGTGTCGAGCAGGCTGTTGCGGATATTGCCGATGGAGGCGGAGGGATTGTTTTCGCGCAACGCGCCGATCCGTGTGCCCTGATACATGGCGGGCAGGAAGGCGCTGCCAAAGCTCTGGGCTCCGAATTGCAGCGGGGGCGACAGCGTGATGAAGCCCGGCAGATTCTCGTTCTCCTTGCCCAACCCATACAGGACCCAGGCACCCATCGACGGCCGCACGAACTGTGAGGAACCGGTGTGCAGTTGGATGAAGGCCTGGGGATGGTTCGGGATGTCGGTGTGCATGGACCGGACGAGGCACAATCGGTCCGCGTGGCGGGCCAGGTGGGGAAACAGTTCAGAGATCCAATGCCCCGACTGTCCGTGTTGTTGGAAGGCAAACGGCGACCCGATCAGGCTCGCGCCACCACCCCGGGAATTGCCCGGACGCCCGGCGTCGCGTTGCAATGCCGGCTTGTAATCAAAGGTGTCCAGGTGCGACGGCCCGCCCTGCATGCACAGGAAGATCACCCGACGTGCCCGCGGCCGGAAATGCGGGGTGCGAAGCCCGGAACCGGAACCGGGATCGGATCCGGCAGCGCCCCGGGCCAACGCTCCAAGTCCGCCAAAGGCCATCCAGCCGAAACCGGCTGCCACCGACTGGAGCAGTCGACGCCGGCTGAGCGGGCCGGATTGCACGCCATTGCAGGTGTAGGGAGGGTTCATGTTCAAGGTGGGTTCAGCAGGTTTCAGCGGACGAACCGGAATTCAGCGGAAGCCAACAACGCCTGGCAGAACATCGTCCACGCCAACTCACCCGGTCGCGCCACGGTCCGGCCCCGGGGCCGACCCTGGCCGGACGGACGCGGGGCACGGGCCAGTTCATCGCGCAGGAATTCTGCCGCCCGCGACACTTCCGCGGAGGTCGGCGGGCGTCCCAGGGCCAGACGATAGGCTCGGTCGATGCGTTGCCGGGGAGACAGGCCGACATCGGCCAGCAGTCGGAGCGCGAAGGCGCGGGACAAACGGAGGACATCGGGATTGTTCAGGAGATAGAGGGCCTGGGACGGGACGTTGGTGGTGTCCCGATCCGCAATCACCAGACTGGGCTCGGCAAAGTCGAACAGTTCCAGGGATTCAGGAACAAACCCGCGGATCACCGGCAGGTAAACACTGCGCTTGCGGCCAATCGGATCCTCGCGCAGCCCCGCCATTCCCCGCCCGATCCGCCCGTCGCCCAGTTTCGACACCGGAGATCCTGCCGGGGGTTCAAGATCCAGCAGTCCGCTGACCTGAAGCATCGCGTCCCGGATCGCCTCGGCGTCCAACCGACGCAGGCTCGATCGCCAGAGCAGGGTGTTCTCAGGGTCCAGTTCCATCGCCCGATCATCGGTGTCATGGGCCAGCTGATAGGTCCGGCTCAGCACGATCTCCCGGATCAGGGATTTCAGGGATCCACCACCGTCCCGGAACCGGATCGCAAGGTGATCCAGCAATTCCGGGTGGGTCGGTCGCTCGCCCAAGGCTCCAAAATCGTCCGCCGTACGAACCAATCCGCGGCCGAAGAGATGGCGCCAGGTCCGGTTCACCACCACCCGGGCGGTCAACGGGTTCTCCCGACGCGTCAACCACGCGGCCAGTTCCAACCGGCCACTTGCCCGGGCGGAAATCGGCGGCGGCGGTGCCGTGTTCAGCACCTCCACAAAACCCCGCGGAACCCGGTCGCCCCGCTGCGACACCTCGCCGCGCACCAACAGATGACAATCCGCCGGGAGCCCCTCGCGGACGCCCATCGCACGGGACGTCTCCGGCGGAGGCATCGGCGGAAGCGGAAGCTCGGGTTCGGGACGATTCCGTCGGAGGACGGCCTGTCGTGCCGGGCGACGGGTGCGCGGGATCCCTTCAGGCTTGTCCAGGTTGCCGGCGGGTAAGTCCGCGGGAATGGTCGATGGGAGCCGGCCAAGGCTCAGGAGACTGGACGGATGACGATTGCCCTCTTCAGACGTCGTTCCGTAAAGGGTCTGTGAACTGCGGAAGATGCCGGCCAAAGCGTAATAGTCGCGCTGGGTGAAGGGATCGAACTTGTGATCGTGACACCGGGCGCAGGCCACCGTCACCCCCATCACCGCGCGCATCGTCACGTCGAGCTGTTCATCGACCACATCCATGATGAACTGCTCGCGCAACCGCTCGTTCAAACCCTTGGGCCCCACCGCCAGGAATCCCGTGGCAATCACATTGGCATCGCGTTCCTCCACCGATCCGGCCGGGAGCAGGTCGCCCGCCACCTGACGCCGGATGAATTCGTCGTAGGGCATGTCTGCGTTCACTGCGGCGATCACCCAGTCACGATACTTCCAGGCCTCCGGAAAGGCGTAGTTGCGTTCCTTTCCCGTGCTTTCTGCATAGCGCGCCACATCCAGCCAATGGCGCCCCCAGCGCTCCCCAAAACGGGGTGACGCCAACAGGTCATCCACGATCCGCTCCAACGCTCCGTCTGTTGGCGCTTCCGCATACCGATCCACCATCGTCGGATCCGGCGGCAGACCCGTCAGATCAAGACTCAACCGGCGTATCAGGGTTCGCGGATCCGCATCCTGCACCGGGTTCAATCCAGTCGCTTCGAGTCGGGCCAGGACATGCCGGTCGAGTTCCCTCCTGGGCCACCCATTTGCCTGCACCTCGGGTGACATCGGAGCCCAGGGCGGCACGAAGGACCAAAAACTTCGACCCTCCTCCAGTCCCATGCGCCGGATCGCCCCGGTCTCCCTCATTTCCACCGTCGGAGATTCCGCGACATCGGCAAGGCTCCCCGCCAGGCCCGACAAGGGCACGACGCAGGCGAGCAAACGAAAGAAGTACCAGTTCCGCATGTGATCAAGGCGCTGAGCGACTGGTGGCATCGACGCATTCTGGATGACGAAGGTTACGGACGCCTGGGGTTTCCGGGACCGGCGTTTCCGGGGACAGGCTCCCCTGATCGGATGGGGACAGACCTCGAATTTCCGGGGACAGGCTCCCG
>CAZDYB010000121.1:0-5782 GCA_964509045.1 uncultured Akkermansia sp. | reverse complement strand
GATCAGGACATGGGATTTCCGGGGACAGGCTCCCCATCGACTGGGGACAGGCTCCGGGATCGGGCAAATCGGGACCGGAAGATTCAACACCCCACCAGGCATCGACTGGGGACAGGCTCAAGCGTGGGCGAGGGTCGCGCCGGGGGGACAGGCTCCCCTGATCGGATGGGGACAGACCTCGAATCTCCGGGGACAGGCTCCCGGATCAGGACATGGGATTTCCGGGGACAGGCTCCCCATCGACTGGGGACAGGCTCCTGGAGATGGCATACATTAAATACTCACTTGCAATGATAGAGATTGAGAGCCCATGTTTTTGGATGCCGTGGGTTGGGAGTCACTGGAAAGCGGTTGCCGTCCGGGTTTTGCCCGGGTTGCTGGCATTTCTATTGGGATGCGGCAGGCCGACCTCCGAAGTCCGGTTGCTCCATGTCAGTTATGATCCCACCCGCGAGCTGTATACGGAGTTCAACGCCGCGTTCGCGCGGCATTGGAAAGAAACGACCGGCGAATCGGTACGAGTCCAGCAATCGCATGGCGGATCGGGGAAACAGGCGCGCGGTGTACTCGACGGTCTTCCAGCGGATGTGGTGAGCCTGGCCCTTGCCTGGGACATCGATGCGCTGGCAATCCAGGGACAGTTGATCCCGACGAACTGGGCCGAGCGGCTGCCCTCGAACAGTTCGCCGTTCACGTCAACGATCGTGTTCCTGGTGCGGAAAGGGAATCCAAAGGGGATCCGGGACTGGGAAGACCTGATCCGTCCGGGGGTGACGGTGGTGACGCCGAATCCGAGGACAGGAGGGGGGGCGCGTTGGAACTATCTGGCGGGATGGGGTCAGGCACTGCGGCGTTCCGGGGGAGACGAGGCGGCGGCGCGGGAGTTTGTCCGAAGGCTGTATGCGAACACGCCGGTGATGGATACGGGGGCGAGGGGATCGACGCTGACGTTTACCGAGCGGGACATCGGGGATGTCCTGATCACCTGGGAGAATGAGGCGCACATGTGCCTTCGGGAGCGGAGCAACGACGGATTCGAGATCGTGATCCCGGTGGAGAGCATTCGGGCGGAGCCGCCGGTGACGTGGGTGGACAAGTACACGGCCCGGAAGGGGACTGAACGGGTGGCACGGGCCTATCTGGAATTCCTGTACACCGCGACCGGCCAGACTTTGGCGGCGAAGTATTTTTACCGGCCCCGGGATCCGGAAGTGGCTGGTCAATTCGGGGACCGGTTCCCGCGCCTGCGGGAATTCACGATCGAAGAGGTGGCCGGAGGCTGGGCTCAAGCGCAACGGGTCCACTTCGGTGAAGGCGGGGTATTTGACCAGGTGACACGCCCCTGAAACCGGAAGCAAAGGAATCCACGGTTTACGGGCACAACACCCACCGCATAGCGTCGCACCCCCACCTGCATGGCGTCGAAACGCACCCATATCCTGCCCGGGTTCGGACTGACCCTGGGATACACCGTGGTGTATCTCGGGTTCATCGTGCTGATTCCTCTCGGCGCCTTGTTCCTCCGGGCGGCCCAGATGAGTCCGTCCGAGTTCTGGCAGATCGCGACCAGCCCGCGGGCGATGGCGTCGTATCAGGTGACGTTCGGATCGGCCTTCATCGCGGCCCTGATCAACGCGGCGATGGGCACCGTGCTGGCCTGGGTGATTGTCCGGTACCGGTTTCCGGGACGCCGGCTTCTGGATGCGTTGATCGACTTTCCGTTCGCACTACCGACGGCGGTGGCTGGGTTGACCCTGGCGAATCTGTTTGCGGCCAAGGGTTGGCTGGGCCGCTGGCTGGTACCGCTGGGCATTGAAGTCGCCTATGCCCCGGCGGGCATCGTGGTCGCCCTCATCTTCATCGGATTGCCCTTCGTGGTCCGGTCGCTCCAACCGGTGCTGGAAGACATTGAAGTGGAGGTGGAAGAAGCCGCGGCGACGCTGGGCGCGGGGCGATTCCGGACCTTTTTCACGGTGATCCTGCCGGCGCTGGCACCTTCCATCCTCACCGGCTTCTCCCTCGCCTTTGCCCGGGCCATCGGAGAATACGGGTCGGTCATCTTCATTGCGCCGAAGGAATCCGAGATCGCCTCCCAACTGATCTGGTATCGGCTGGAGGAATACGACTATGCCGGCGCGATGGCGATTGCGGTCGTGATGCTGGTGATCTCCTTCGTGCTGCTCATCAGCATCAACGGGCTTGAACGATGGGCGAGCCGCTTTCAACGCTGACCATGGACAAGACTTCCCACCGGCAACCCGGGTCCAGCATCCGGTCACGACGCGGCACCGAGGATCCGGCGTGGGTTCGTGGAATGCTGATCGCGGCATCGTTGGGTTTTGCGATGGTATTCCTGGTGCTGCCGTTGGCGAACGTGTTTGGCCAGGCATTGGCGAAGGGATGGAGCGCCTCGTTGTCTTCGCTGACGGAGCCGGACACCCGATCGGCGATGGTCCTGACGCTGGTGGTGGCGGCGATCTGCGTTCCCCTGAACACCGTTTTCGGCATTGCTGCCGCCTGGCTGATCACGCGCTTTGAATTCAGGGGCAAAGCCCTCCTGACAACCCTCATCGACCTCCCGTTCTCGGTCTCGCCGGTTGTCACCGGCCTGGTCTACATCCTGGTGTTCGGGCTCCGCGGTTATCTCGGGCCCTGGCTGGACGAGCGCGGCATCCAGGTGATCTTTGCGTTGCCGGGGATCGTACTGGTGACGTTGTTCGTGACCGTGCCGTTTGTGGCGCGCGAACTCATCCCTCTCATGCAGGCCCAGGGCAGCGACCAGGAACAGGCGGCGATGACCCTGGGCGCGTCGGGGTGGCAGACCTTCTGGCATGTGACGCTTCCCTCCATCAAGTGGGGCCTGCTCTACGGCGTCATCCTGTGCAATGCCCGGGCCATGGGGGAATTTGGCGCGGTCTCCGTGGTCAGCGGCCACATCTCGGGCATGACCGACACCCTGCCCCTGCGCATCGAGAAGCTCGACAAGGAATACAATGCCGTCGCCGCGTTCAGCATCGCCACCCTGCTTGCCCTGCTTGCCCTCCTGACCCTCGGACTCAAGACCTGGCTCGAACACCGTCAGAACCGCCTGCTCGACCTCGCCCAATCCCCTTCCGATGAGCATTGAACTGCGCAACGTCTCCAAACGATTCGGCCCGATCGCCGCCGTCGATTCCGTCTCCTTCAGCGTGGGCGAAGGCGAACTTGTCGCCCTGCTCGGCCCCAGCGGTGGCGGCAAGACCACGGTCCTGCGGATGATCGCCGGCCTCGAACAACCCACCGACGGCGACATCCTCATCCGCGGCAAGCGGGTGAACGACGTCAGCGTCCAGCAACGCAACATCGGCTTCGTCTTCCAGGGTTATGCCCTGTTCAAGACCATGTCGGTCTTCGACAACATCGCCTTCGGCCTCAGGATCAAGAAATGGCCCGCCGCTGAGCGGACCGCCCGCGTCGAGGAACTCCTTGGTCTCCTCGAACTCCAGGGACTCGCCCGGCGTTTCCCGCACCAACTCTCCGGCGGCCAACGCCAGCGTGTCGCCATCGCCCGTGCCCTGGCCCCCAAACCCTCCGTCCTCCTCCTCGACGAACCGTTCGGTGCCGTCGATGCCCGGATCCGCCAGGAACTCCGCGACTGGCTCGTCCACCTCCACGGTGAACTCTCCGTCACCACCGTCTTCGTCACCCACGACCAGGAGGAAGCCATGGAAGTCTCCAACCGCATCGTGATCTTCGGTCGTGGCCGACTGGAACAGATCGGCGCCCCCCGCGAGGTCTACGAGCAACCCTCCAATGAATTCGTCGCCCGTTTCATCGGTGTGCTCAACGTCCTCGAACTCCGCGTCGAGAATGGCGCCGCCCGCCTCCACGAACTCTCCTTCCCCACCCACGGCGTTGCCGAAGGCTCCTCCCTCCGCATCGGATTCCGTCCCTACGCCGTCCAGATCTCCCGCGACCTCGCCGAGTACCGCTACCGCGCCACCCTCCAGCACGTCTATTTCCTCGGGGTCCTGCTCCGGCTTGAACTGACCACCCCGTCCGGCCTCACCATCCGCACCCGCATCACGAAGGACGACTTCGTCCGACTCGGTCTCGCCGAAGGGGATTCCCTGAGCTTCAACATCCGGGAATATCGGGTGCTGTCCCGTGACGGCGATGCCCTGCCTCCCGAAGTTGCGGCCGTGCACCAGGCACCGTCCCACTACGCCGACGGCATCTGACCCGCATCCCCAGGCGTCACCGTTTCATCCGCGCCTTCATCGCCTGCTCCACCGCCGGATCCATCCGGATCAGCGGCGGCCAGGCCCGACGGAATCCCTCCCCCGGCAGCTTTCGTGTGGCATCGAATCCGAGCTTCGATCCCACCCCGACATCCGGCGTCGCATGATCCAGCACATCCGCCGGGCCCCGCGTCATCAAACTGTCCCGCTGCGGATCGGTATTGGAACACCACCGGAACAGGACCTCGCTGGTGTTGTGCACGTCCACGTCGTCATCCACCACGATGATATACTTCGTGAACATCATCTGCCCCATTCCCCACAGGCCGTGCAGGATCTTATAGGCCTGCATGGGATAGGTCTTGCGGATGCTCACCACCACCAGGTTGTGGAACACGCCCTCGGCCGGGAGGGCGATATCCACGATCTCCGGGAAGTTCATCCGGAACACCGGCAGGAACAGCTTCACCGACGCACCCCCGATATAGAAATCCTCCATGGGCGGAACCCCGACAACCGTCGCTGGATAGATGGCATCCCGCCGATGGGTGATGGCCGTGACATGGAACACCGGATAGGGGTCAGGCAGGGTATAGAACCCGGTGTGATCTCCGAACGGCCCCTCCATCCGCAGGGGTTCCAGGGGATCCACATAACCCTCGATCACGATGTCGGCATCGGCTGGAACCTCGAGATCGTTGGTCTCGCACTTCACCAATTCCACCGACCGTTTCCGCAGGTAACCCGCCAGCAGGAATTCATCGATGCCATCCGGCAATGGAGCGGTTGCGGCGAAGGGATACATGGGATCTCCGCCCAGGAAGATGGCCACCGGCATGCGGGTACCGGACTCGTAATAACGGCGTCCGTGACGGGCAGCGACCTTCTGCAACTGCCAGTGCACACCGGTCGTGCCTTCATCATAGACCTGCACCCGATACATCCCCAGGTTGCGCGCGCCGGTGTCGGGATCCCGCGTGACCACACAAGGCAGGGTGACGAATCGGCCCCCGTCCAATGGCCAGCACTTGAGGATCGGAAGATCCAGCAAGGTCGGCGGATGAACCGGGGTGGTGTCGCCCCTCAGGATGTCCGGGGCGGCTGGCCAGGGTTCCCTCCGTGTGGGTGGACTGTCGAAACGCCGGATCACCTCCTTGCACGGCCCGGTCCGGACCTGGCGCGGCCGGGCGTGCCGGAGTTCGAACGCATTGCGCAGCAGGGTCGCCGTCTCCCTGAGTGTCGTGGGCGGCTTCGCGTGCATGAGTTCCCCCATCTCCGCCGCCACCGCATCCACGGACTCCGCCCCCAACGCCAGCGCCATCCGACGCCACGACCCGAGGGTATTGATGGCGACGGGGAACGGACTCACGACACCGCCGATGGTTGGCTTCTCGATGAGCAACGCCTTGCCGCCGCCCGGGGACTTCATTTCTGCATCGGCAAGGACGGTGATTTCCAACTCGGTCGCCACCGGTTCCTGGATCCGACGCAACTCCCCCGCCTTGTCCAGGACTTCAATCCATTCGCGAAACGAGCCAAACGCCATGGGCTCAGGCTATCAT
>CAZDYB010000120.1:0-10367 GCA_964509045.1 uncultured Akkermansia sp. | reverse complement strand
GTCGCCAGGCTCCCTCAGCCCTGGGCTGAGTTCCGGGTCCCCGTTGGGGACGCAGTCCGGGTCGAGTACGAAGGGAGTGCGGACCTCGAATCCCGCCATCGTGCGCGTGCTCGTACTCGAAAATGTCGGGGCGGGGAATGAACGGAGTCTCGTGAACTCGACTGCTACGGGGAACGCATTGGGTCCTCGTCACCTTGGTTGCGAGGGGATGGGCGGGGGGAGGTCTTCGATCTGCCTGGATTCCCGTTTTCGGAGGACGGCTTCGAACTTGGGGACGTAGAACTGGGTTTCGGCGGGGAGATGGGGGGAGATTTCGTCGAAGGTGGTGGCCTTGCGTTGGTCGAGGATGCGGCGGATGCGGCCCTCTCCGGCGTTGTACGCGGCGAGGGCGAGGCGCCAGTCGCCGAAGCGTCGATGCAATCGGGCCAGGTAGGTGGCGGCGGCACGGGCGGATCGGGCGGGATGCCGGCGTTCGTCGGGCAGGGTGGTGGAAAGCCCGAGACTGCGGGCGGTGGCGGGCATGAGTTGGAAAAGTCCGACGGCTCCGGCCGGGCTGGTGGCGTCGGGATTGAACGAGGATTCGACTTCGGCCAACCACACCAGTTCCGCGGGAATTCCGGCTGCGATGAAGATGGGTTTCAATTGGTCGACGAAAACGGCGCCGGCGGGAGGGGATGTCCGACGTCCGATGGCGCGTTGCCAGGCCTGGCGTTGGAGCGTGGCCGGGGGATTGGCAGGGCGCGAAGGTTTGGGAAGTGCGGGCGTGGAATTGGTCCTGGGCGGGGTGGGAACGGGCGTTGGACGACCGGGTTCGATGATGACGGTGCCGGGGTCGGTGGCAGGAGGCGGGGCGAGGGGCAACCGGGCGAGGTCATCGGCGACATCAATGTAATCGAGACGGGAACGAAGCCAGGGAACGTGATCGGCGGTTTCCTCAAACTCTTCGAGCAGGGGCAGGAGGAGTTCGGCGATGCGTCGGATCCGGACGATGTCGAGGACATGATCGCCGCCGAACTCGCGTTGGATCTCGCGGAGGGCGGCCCGGGTCGTGTCGGGGGAAGGTTCCTCCAGGCCGTCGAGGGCCTGGGCGACGCGTTCGTCGAGGTTGTCGTCGATCCATTCGCGGGCATCGCCGAGAAAATCCTCGAGATCGGGAAGGTCGGGCAGGCTGGGGAGTTCCTGGGCGGGGGAGGGGAGGATCGCGATCAGCAGGGCGACGGCGGCTGCGGCGAGGCGTGGAAAGGCGGGGTCATTCATCGCCGGGAGCGTTGTCGGACTTCCGTTCCCATTTGCGCTGGGGGCGGTCGGGGAGGGAACGGTCGGCGCTCATGAAGACGGACTGGGGACCGCAGACTTCCTCGAGGGCGGATTCGAGTTCGCGGGAAGGACTGACGGTGAAGCGGTCATTGGGCTCGATGTAGACGGTGGCGCCGCCGGGCATGCGGATGCGGAGGAAGAGGGGGATGCGACCCGAGTGGGATTCGACGATGCCGCGGACGGATTCGAGGCGTTGGACGGTGGCCTGGTCGGCATCGATCTGGAGTTGGACCTGGCGGGTCAGGCGGCGCGGGGCGTCGTCGAGGGGGAGGATGTCGGTGGGGAAGATCTTGGGTTTGTCTTCGCCGGTGGAGACTTCGCCGACGACGAGGAGTGGGGCATTGGCGATGAAGAGGTTCCTGAAGCGGTCGTAGGACTCGTTCATGGCGAGGAGGGTGACGGAGCCGGTGAGGTCCTCGACGGTGACCATGGCGTAGGGTTTGCCGGACTTCTTGGAGACGCCCTGTTGGACGGTGCTGACGAGGCCACCGACGCGGGCCATGGAATGGTTGGGGAGGGTGGAGAGTTCTGCGATGGACTGGAGGGTATAGCGTTGGAGAAGGCGTTCGTAGGGTTCGAGGGGATGACCGCTGACGTAGAAGCCGAGGAGTTCCTTTTCGTGGGCGAGCTTCTCGGAGGGAGGCCAGTCGGGGAGTTCGATGACGGGGACTGGCCGGGTCTGGGCGGAGCGGGTGGGAGCGGCTTCGAGGGCGTCGAAGAAGGAGGCCTGACCGCGGGCGCGGTCGGCGGCGATGGCGGAGGCGCGGCCGATGGCGGTATCGATCTGGGAGAAGAGGGTGGCACGATTGGCGCCGAGGGAATCGCAGGCGCCGGCCTTGATGAGGCATTCGAGGACCTTGCGACTGACGGTGCGGGTATCGACGCGTTCGCAGAGTTCGCCGAGGGAGGTGAACCGGCCGTTGGGGCGGGCGTCGAGGATGGATTGGACGGCGATCTCGCCGACACCCTTGATGGCGGCGAGTCCGAAGCGGATGACGCGGCGGCCCTCGGTTCCGTGGGCTTTGGCCGGGGCAAAGGCGACCTCGGATTCATTGACATCGGGACCGAGCACCTCGATGCCAAAGCCACGGGCCTCGGCGATGAACTGGGCGAGTTTGGCGAGATCGGCCTGGTCGTTGGTCATCATCGCGCAGAGGAACTCCACGGGATGATTGGCCTTGAGGTAGGCGGTCTGGAAGGCGACGACGGCGTAGGCTGCGGCGTGGGATTTGTTGAAGCCGTAGCCGGCGAACTTCTCGAGGAGGTCGAAGACCTCGTTGGCCTTGGCGGCGGGGATGTCATTGGTCTCGCGACAGCCGCGGACGAAGCTTTCGCGTTGGAGCGCCATTTCCTCGGCCTTCTTCTTGCCCATGGCGCGGCGGAGGAGATCGGCGCCGCCCAGGGTATAGCCGGCGAGGATCTGGGCGGCCTGCATGACCTGTTCCTGGTAGATGAGGACGCCGTAGGTTTCCTTGGAGATCCGTTCGAGCAACGGATGCGGGTATTCGACTTCCTTGCGTCCGAAGCGGCGCTCGATGAAGTCCGGGATGAGGTCCATGGGACCGGGCCGGTAGAGGGAGACGAGGGCGGTGATGTGTTCGACGGAGGCGATCTGGAACTTGCGACAGAGTTCGCGCATGCCGCCGGATTCGAGTTGGAACACGCCGAGGGTCTGGGCGTTGTTGAGCAGGGCGTAGGTCCTGGCGTCGTCGAGGGGCAGATGATCGATGGGGATCTCAACCCCGGTGTTGCGACGAACCATGTCGCAGGTGTTGCGGATCACGGTCAGGGTCTTCAACCCGAGGAAATCCATCTTCAACAACCCGAGATCGCCGACCGGACCCATGGCGTACTGGGTGACGATGCCGCCATCGTCGTCGGTCTTGAGCGGCAGCAGGTTGACGAGGGGTTGGGCGCCGATGACGACGCCGGCGGCGTGGACCCCGGCGCTGCGGGCCTGGTCCTCGAGGATGAGGGCGAGATCGATGAGTTCCTTGGTGCCTTCCTCGGATTCGGCGGCGCGCTTGAAGTCCGCGCTCTTGTCCAGGGCATCCTGCAACGACCACTTCACGTCCGTGATCATCTTCGCCAGTCGATCGGTCTGGGAGAAATCCATGCCCATGACCCGGCCCACATCGCGAATGACCGACTTCGCGCCCATGGTGCCGAAGGTGATGATCTGGGCGACGGCATCGGATCCGTACTTCTTGCGGACGTACTCGATGACGTCCTGGCGGCGGTCATCGGCGAAGTCGATGTCGATGTCGGGAGGGCTGACCCGTTCTGGGTTGAGGAACCGTTCGAAGAGGAGGCCGTAGCGGAGCGGGTCGACGTTGGCGATTTCGAGGAGGTAAGTGACGAGGGAACCTGCGGCCGATCCACGGGCGACACAGGTGATCCCGTTCTGGCGCCCCCATCGGACGAAGTCGCCGACGATGAGGAAGTAGCTGACGTAACCGGTCTTCTCGATGACGCCGAGTTCGACTTCGAGACGGTCAAGGAGCACGCGGATGGCGTCCTGTACCGCGGGGGTTTCGAGCTTGGCGGTTGCGGGGTCGGTCGGGGTGTCGCCGGGTTCAACCGTTGGAAACAGGAAGGCCAGGCGATGGGCGTCGGAGAGGGCATCGACGACGATATTGGGGCCATCGACATGGGCGGTGATGCCGTAGCGGAGTTTCAAGCCTTCGCAGAGGAGTTGGCGGAGGTAGCCTTCGCGGGTCCAGATGTCGGGGGGGACAAAGACGGGATAATGTTCGGCGCCCTTGCCGAAGTGGATGTTGACGTCGCATTTCTCGGCGACCTCGACGGTATTGAGGACCGCTTCTGGAACCTCGGCGAAGAGGCGTTTCATCTCGTCGGCTGAGCGCAGGTAGAACTGGGCTTCCTGGTAGCGCATGCGCTTGGAATCCGAGATCTGGGCCTGGGTGCCGATGCAGATCAGGCAGTCATGGGCGCGCCAATGGTCCTTCTCGACGTAGTGAACGTCATTGGTGCAGACGGTCTTGAGACCGAATTCCCGGGCGTGGGCGAGCAGGGCGCGATTGACCTTGGCCTGTTCGGGGATCCCGTGGTTCTGGAGCTCCAGATAGAAGTTTTCCGGGCCAAGCACCTGTTTGAACCAGTCGATCGCCTGACGGGCGCGGCGATCGTCATCCTTGAGGATGGATTCGGGGATCTCGCTGGCGAGACAGCCGGAGAGGCCGATGAGGCCTTCGGAATGGGCGGCGAGCAGTTCCTTGTCGATGCGGGGTTTGTAGTAGTAGCCCTCGAGATGACCGGCGGTGACCAGCTTCACCAGGTTCCGGTACCCGGCATCGTTGCGGGCGAGCAGGACGAGGTGGTTGTAGACATCGCGTCCGCCGCTGGAGGATTTCTTTTCGTGTCGCGAACCGGGGGCCACGTAGACCTCGCAACCGAGGATGGGCTTGATGCCGGCCTTTTTTGCGGCCTGATGGAACTCGACGGCACCGTACATGACCCCGTGATCGGTCATGGCGAGGGCCGGAAATTCGAGGGCGGCGGCCTTCTTCACGAGCTTGTCCAGCTTGCAGCAGGCATCGAGCAGGGAGAACTCGGTGTGCAGGTGCAAATGGACGAAATCGCTCGGCATGCGGGCGACTATGGGATGCTGGCCCATGCGGGCAAGCAGTGGTGTCGGCGGCGGGGTGCATCCCGAAGTTGTTGGCGAGTACGGGTACAAGTACGAGGGGGCGCATCCAGACATCGCCTCTGCAAGAAATCCGAAGGGGGATCGCCCACGGTCGGATGCGGTACTCCAGCGCCTGCTCCCTTCTACGTCTTCCGGCGACCGACCGTCGCCGCTCCAGTTGTGGGGGGCGGGATCCGGCTTTGCCATGCTGGGCATGGCCGGTTAGCGTGCGCCGGATGAGCTTCCAATTGACGCGTCGGATGGGGTTGACCGTTTTGGCCGTGGCGGCTGCGGGATGGTTGGCCGGTTGCAAGGAGAATGCGGATCACGATCACGATCACGGTGGTGGCGGGCATGCGCACGAGCCCAAGAACGGGGGAATGCTGGTGGAGGTCGGGACCCATCAATTCAACCTCGAGGTCCTGCCGGATCCGGCGGCTGGCAAGATGACGGTGTGGATCCTGGATGCGCATGCGGAGGATTACGTGCGGATCCCGGCGCCGTCGCTGGAGGTGAAGGCGACGGTGGGTGGTGCGGCGAAGATGGTAACGTTGGCGGCGGTGGCGAATGCGGCCTCGGGGGAGACGGTCGGGAACACGTCGCAGTTCGAGGGCAGCGCCGATTGGCTGAAGGGAATCGGGAGTTTCAGTGGTGTGGTGGGCAGTGTGACGTTGGGTGGCAAGAACTTCGGGGATGTCGCCTTTGAGTACGTTCCGGCGGGCAAGTGATTTGGAACAAGCGGGGAGCAGACGTATGACAAACCGGATCCTGAAATCGGCTGGGCAGATGGCGATGGGTTTTGTGGGGGCAACGATCCTGGGATCGTTGTTGTTTGCCCAGACACCGGCCCCGAAGACGCCACGGGGCGAGCCGATCCGGCCGTTGCCACCTCGGGGTGAACCGATCCGGCCATTGACGCCCGGGGAGAAACCGGTGGAGAAGGCACCTGAAGCAACGGCCGATCCGGGTCCGGGCGGGCTTTTGCAATTGGGTTTCGAGAAGCTGGCGGGCTTCAACTACACCGTTCCTGAATACACGGGTGCGACTCCGCCCCCGGCTCCGGACACCAACCAGATTCCGTCGGAGATCAAGGCGTTCGATGGGCGGAAGGTGGCGATCAAGGGCTTCATGCTCCCGTTGAAGGTGAAGGAGGGGAAGGTGACGGAACTGCTGTTGATGCGGGACCAATCGATGTGTTGTTTCGGGGCGGTGCCCAAGATCAATGAGTTCCTGACGGTGAAGATGGTGGGGGATGGCACGAAGCCGGTGATGGACCAGGCGGTGACGTTGGTGGGCAAGCTCAGGGTGGGTGAGTTCAGCGAGAACGGTTATCTGCTCGGGATTTACCAGATGGATTGTGAGCGCGCCGAGGGGCCGGGCTTGTAGGAGTCGGTCTTGATCCCCACTGGATGCACCGCCCAACGTTTCCCTTGCGAATCCCGGGCTGGGTCGGTTGGGGAGTCTGCGGTTGTGCCTGGGCGCTGACGGGGTTCAACGGGGTTGCGGAGGGGATCGTCCACCAATTCCTTGAGCCGGCCGGCACCGGGTATGAGGTGGTATCCGATTCGAAGGCAGCTGGTTCCTCGACGGATGCATCGGCCCGATGGATCGAGGCCCGCCGAACCGGTCCGGGAGGCGGGACCGTCCTGATGGGATCGCGGGTGGTGGTGCAGGCCGGGACGGGTGAAGAGATTGCGGCCTGGATGAAGGGTCGGCCATTGAAGCGGGTTCGGGAATTCGTGCCCGGGTTGGAGATCTGGGAAGCGGCGGATGCCGGGACGGCAATGGAGCAGGCGGCCGGGTTGGCGAAGTTACCCGGAGTGATGGCTGCGTATCCGGTCATGCGCCGGGATTGGACGCTTCAAACCCCTTATGCGGCTCGTCCGCGGGACCCCTGGTTTGGCCGGCAATGGCATCTGGAGAATCGCACCGTCAGTTACCGTCGAAGGGGGGTCGATGTGAATGTCCGGTCGGCCTGGCCGGTGACGCGGGGTGAAGGGGTGTTGGTGGCGGTGGCGGACAACGGGGTGGACGTGGGGCATCCGGATCTCCAGGCGCGCCTGATGGGCCAACCCCATTTCAACTTTGATACGGCGGTGCCCGGTGGATTGGGCGCGGGCGAGGCGGACCATGGGACTGCGGTTGCCGGCCTGATCGCGGGGGTGTCCGACAACAACCTGGGGGTCGTGGGTGTGGCTCCGGGTGCCTCGATGGCTTCCTGGGTGATCTTTGCTCCCGATGGCAGCGGTGGGGAACGGATCGTGTCGGACGACGCACTGGCCGACATGTTCCGATACGAATCGGCACGGGTGGGGGTGCAGAATCACAGTTGGGGCAATTCCTCGATCCGACAATTGCCCATGGACGCGCTGAGTGATGCGGCGGTGGACCTGGCGGTGAGGAACGGGAGGAATGGACGCGGGACGGTGCTGGTGCGGGCCGGTGGCAATGGAGCTGCGGAGTTCATCAATGCCAACGATGACGGCTATGGGTCGGATCCCAGGGCCATCCTGGTGGCGGCGGTGCGGGGGGACGGACGGGCGGCGAGTTATGGGAGTCCGGGGGCGTGCATCCTGGTGGGGGGGCCCACGGGAGATCCGCGACCGGACGGTTCGGAAGATCCCGAGGCGCCCAATCTGGCGACCACGGATCGGCGTGGGGTGCGGGGATACAATCCCGCGGCTGGGGAGGCGGGAGATTACCTGCTGGGGGTGGATGGATTCACGGGGACATCGGGAGCGACCCCGTTGGTGGCGGGCGTGGCGGCGTTGGTGCTGGGGGCGCGACCGGAGTTGGGGTATCGGGATGTCCAGCAGGTGTTGGCGTTTTCGGCACGTCACTGGGATTGGGAGGATCCCGATGTAAGGACCAATGCGGCGGGGCGGGTGGTGAGCCACAACGTGGGGTTGGGGGTTCCGGATGCAGGGTTGGCGGTGGTGTTGGCGAAGCATTGGGTGCGACGACCGGCGTTGCGCGAGGTGCGGGTACTGGCGCCGGTTCCGGTGGTGATTCCCGACGACTCCTTCCGGTTGACGGTCGAGGGAAACCAGGTGCCGGTGAATCTCCGGAACATCCGATGCATGCCCTCGATGGGGATCTATCCGGAGGGCGGCACGGCGTCGGCAGGTCTGACCTATGTGGGGCGGGGGAACACCAATCTCCCATCGACGGTCTCGGGCGGGATGGTGTTGGTGGCGTCGGGTGTGAATACGGATGCGGGGAAGGTGCAGCGTGCGGCGCTGGCTGGGGCGCGGTCGGTGGTGATCTTTGGGTCCGTGGCGGGTCAGCCCTTGGAGATCCTGGGTGGAACCCGGTTTTCGCCATTGCCGGCGGTTTCGATGCGTTGGGAGGACGGCGACGCCCTGGCGCGTTGGTTGCCGGGCAAGGCGAATGTCACGGCGCGCCTCACGGTGAATCCCGCGGTCCTCCGATTCACGGTCAATGAAGACATCCAGTGTGAGCAGGTGGGAGTCCGTCTGCGGACGAGCCATCCGCGCCGGGGCGATCTCCATGTCACGCTGGTCTCGCCGGGTGGCACGAGGTCGGTGATGCAGACGGTGAATTCGGACACGGTGGCCGGGCCGTGGGACTGGACGTATTGGACGGTCCAATCCTGGATGGAAGCGGGCCGGGGCGAATGGAGGTTGGAGATCACCGACGTTCGCGAGGGTCAGGCTGGATCGGTCCTCCGGGCCGAACTCATGGTGCGGGGCGCGGCGGTGGTGGATCAGGATCGGGACGGACTGGACGACGGGTGGGAAAGGCGTTGGTTTGGGGGGTTGGGTCGTGGTGGGAATGAGGATGCCAACGGGGATGGCCTGGACCTCATGCGGGAACAGATGCTGGGGGTTTCGCCGGAGGCGGTGCCGGGAGTCTTGGGATCGACGGTGCAATGGGTCGATGGCGAAGCGGTGCGGGTGACGGTACCGGCGCGGGAAGGGGTGGTGTATCGACTGGAGTACTCGGATGCGATTGAAGGGCCGCGGACGTTGTATGGCGAGGAAGCGGGGCGGGTGCCGGAAATGGAGATGATGTTGCCGTTGGAGGGACGCACCCAGCGCTGGTTTTTTGTGACGCCGTTGGAAGGGGAGTGAGGGAAAAGGGTGGGGGAGTATGGAGGGGGTGCTGGGCGCGGGAGAAGTGACGTGTCAGGGTGGGTGGCGTGCTGACGACGATTGTTGGAGCCTTGGAGAGCCTGATGCAGCCGTTGGCGTTGGTCTTCGTTGGGTTGACGGTGGCAACGGTGAGGGCGGCATGGGTGAAGCGGCGTCGTTGGGCCGGGTTGGGGTTGGGATTGATGCTGGTGTTGTGGGTGCCGGGAGCGACGCCGTTGCCGGCGGAGTTGCTGTATCGATTGGAACGACCGTTCCTGGGTGGGGTGGGAACGGTTCCTGAAGCCGATGCGGTGGTGATGTTGGGGGGGACGCATTTCCGTTCATTGAACACGGTGTTGCCGTTTGATCTGGGCGAGACGGGGGATCGGCCGTTGGCGGCGATCGACCTGTTCCTGAGCGGACGCGCGAAGACGTTGGTGATGGGAGGGGCGCATTACGAGGTGGAGGGGGTCAAGCGACCGGACTCGGAGTTGCTGCTGGGTTGGATGGCCCGATGGAAGCTGCCGACCAACGGGGTGGTGCTGTTGAAGGTGAGTCGGGACACGCGGGACGAAGCGCAGCAGGTGGCGGCCATGGCAAAGGAGTTGGCATGGCGCCGGGTGATCGTGGTGAGCAGTGGATTCCACCTGAGGCGCGGGGTGGCGGCGATGCGGCAAGCGGGGTTGACGGAGGTACACGGAGTCAGCGCGGAGAACACCGGGCGCGCCTATCGGGAGGCCTCGGATCGATGGCGGGTGCTTCCGGATCCGTATCGGCTGATGCTGTTCCGCATCTGGCTGCATGAGGAACTGGGGTGGTGGTGGTACCGGTGGAACGGGTGGCTCTGAAGGTGGCGCCTGGAAGGGCGACGGAACGTTGTGGGCGTGGCGGATGGTGGATGTCCGCATTTGACACCGGGCGCGGGTGTTCAGCCCAATGCGGGTTCCTATGAATGAATTGACCGGGCAGATTGCGGTGGTGACGGGCGCGGGACGTGGCATTGGACGTGCGATTGCGCTTCGCTTCGCGGCGGCCGGGGCTGACGTGGTCTGTGTTTCGAGGACTGAAGCCAATTCGACTGCGGTGGCGGAGGAGGTGCGGGGCTTGGGACGCCGGTCGTGGGCGATGGCGGTGGATGTGTCGGATGGAGCGCAGGTGATGGCGGCGGGGGAGAAGATCCTGGCCGAGACGGGCCGGGTGGACATCCTGGTGAACAACGCGGGGGTGACGCGGGACGGGTTGTTGATGCGGATGAGCGAGGCGGACTGGGACACGGTGCTGGGGACGAACCTGCGCGGGGCGTTCCT
>CAZDYB010000119.1:0-10389 GCA_964509045.1 uncultured Akkermansia sp. | reverse complement strand
CCGGCGACCGAACGTCGCCGGTCCGGGCGGGGGATTGGGAAAATGCCGCTTGCGACGCCTGTGAACCGACCGCATAAACCGCGGGTCGAACTGACACGTTTTTATGGCTGATCTGGCAAACCGCTACGCGGAAAACATTGGAGGGAAGTACTTCGTCGACAACCAGTGCATCGATTGCGACCTGTGCCGGGAGACGGCTCCGAAGAATTTCACCCGTTATGATGACGGCGGTTATTCGTTCGTTTTCAAGCAACCGGAGACGCCTGAGGAAGAGGCATCCTGCAAGGAAGCCATGGAAGGTTGCCCGGTGGAAGCCATCGGAAACAACGGCTGAACCGGAGTTGTCCGGCATCGATCCGTCGACAATCCGATCGGGATGTCGCGACGGAAAACCGGACTGAAGAAGGGCGTCCTTCGCCTGTGCGAAGGGCGCCTTTTCATTTGCCCAGGCAGAACGTGCTGAAGATCCGGTCGAGCAGGTCATCGGTGGTGGTCTTGCCCACGATCTCGCCCACCGCCTGGACGGCGGCCCGGAGATCGACCGCCACCAGATCCAGGGGCGTTCCCGAAGCGAGGGCCTCGCGGGTGTGACCGATCGACGTCAGGGACCGTTCCAGGGCATCGAGATGCCGCGCATTGATGGCCAGGGCGGCTTCATCGGATCCCAGGCCTCCGGCGCAGAGTTGGTCACGGATCCGGTCGCGCAGCATTTCGAGCCCTTCCCCGGTGCGGCAGCTGATCCGGATGAGATCCGGGCGTTGATCGTGTCCGGGATGGGCGGGGAGATCGGATTTGTTCCCGATCCAGAGCGTCTTGTGGGGTGGAGCGGTGGCGAAGAGATCGGTGTCGGCGGGATCGGGGGGGGCGGAGAGATCGAGGAGGCAGAGGACGAGATCGGCGCCGAGGGCAGCCTCGTGACTGCGTCGGATGCCCTCGGACTCGATGAGATCGGAGGCGTTGCGGAGTCCGGCGGTGTCGATGAAGACGACGGGCAGGCCGCGGATGTTGGCGGATTCCTCGATGGTATCGCGGGTGGTGCCGGGGATGGGCGAGACGATGGCGCGATCGAGTCCGAGCAACTGGTTGAGCAAGCTGGATTTGCCGGCATTGGGACGGCCGAGGAGGACAGTGCGGGCGCCTTCGCGGAGGAGTCGGCCTTCGGGGGCGGACCGGGTCAGGAGTTGGGCGAGGTCGCGGGCGGAATCGAGGCGTCTGAGCAGGGCGACACCGGTTTCCGGATCGATGTCTTCGTCGGGAAAATCGATGTGGGCTTCGACATGGGCGAGGACGAGGAGGAGATCGTCGCGGAGGGCATGGATGCGTTGGGAGAGATGACCGGCGAGTTGGGCATGGGCGGCGTGCAGGGCGAGTTGGGTGCGGGCGTGGATGAGGTCGACCACGGCTTCGGCCTGGGTGAGGTCGAGTCTGCCGTTGAGGAAGGCGCGCCGGGTGAATTCGCCGGGTTCGGCGAGGGATGCACCGGCGCGGAGGAAGGTGTCGAGGACCTGACGGGTGACGAGGGGACCGCCGTGGCAACCGACCTCGACGGTATCCTCGCGGGTGTAGGTACGAGGGGCGCGGAGGACGGTGAGGAGGACTTCATCGATGCGACGGTCATCGGCGTGGATGTAGCCGTGATGGACGGAGTGGGTGGGGGCGGCGGAGGGAAGCGGGGACGAGGGGCGACCGGGTTGGAAGCAGCGGTCGGCGATGGCGAGGGCCTGGGGGCCTGAGACGCGGATCACGGCGAGGCCACCGGTACCGGGCGGGGTGGCGACGGCGGCGATGGTGTTGGAGGGGTTCAGGAGGGGGGGCGCGGGGAGGGATCCGGAGAGTGGGATCAGCGTGGACAGGCGCCGGCCTCGGGATCGAAGCCGGTGAGGAGCAGACGGGCCTTTTCGTAACTGCGTTTGTGGAGGTAGTGGAGGAGGTCGGGGCTGGTGCCCTGGGGAAGTTGGCGGGTGAGGAGATCAAGTTGGGAGAGGACGGGGCCGACGGGGCCGCGGGCGGCGGCGGTGGATTCGAGTTCGAGGATGGCGTTGAGGATGGCCTGTTCGACGGTGTTCATGGGTTTTGGTTAGCGGTTTCCGTGGGGATGGCCAAGGCGGGAGGAGTTGGGGAGGCGCGTTGCCATGGGGTGAAGGGGGTGGGTAGGGTTTGGGGATGAAGTTGCGGCAGTGGTGGATGTGGTGGGGTTGCGTGGGGTTGGCCTGGGCGATGGCGGCTTCGGAGCCGGACGAAGTGTTGGTGCGGGGCAAGGGCGTGGAGATCCGGCGGCGCGACGTGGACGGGATGTTTGAGCGGGCGAATGCGGAGGCGGTGCATCAGGGGCAGATCCTGTCGGATGAACAGCGGGCGGCATTGCGGGTGCAGTTGCTGGAACGGTTGTTGTTGGTCCGCCTGTGTGAGCATCGGGCCACGCCGGCCGACAGGAGGCGGGCGTATCAGGAGTCGGGGGCGTTCATCGACGGATTGAAGAAGGACCGGGGGGAGGAAGGGTTTGCGCGGTTGTTGAAGATGGCGGGCTACACGGGTGCGACCTTCGCGGCGGACAAGCTTTCGGAGGCGATGGTGTCGGTGGTGATCGATCGTGAAGTGAAGTCGGCCATCCGGATTCCGTCGGCGGACATCCAGGAATACTACGACCGACATCCGGATCGATGGATGGATCCGGCGGCGGTGCGGTTCCTGCACCTGCAGCTGTTGATGTCGCGGACAGGGGGTGGGGAACCGACGGTGGAAGAGCGGTTGAGGGTGCGCGGGCGGATGGACGGATTCCTGAAGGAATTGGAGCGGGGAGCAGATTTTGCGGCGTTGGTGCGGGAGCATTCGGAGGATGCGGCTTCGAGATCCCGTGGGGGTGAGTATCAGGTGGTCCGTGGAGAGTTGCCGTTTGAGTTGGAGACCGAGGTATTCCGGTTGGAGCCGGGCAAGACCAGTGGGGTGATCGAGAGCCCGCTGGGTTTGCATGTGGTCCGGATCGTCGAACGGATTCCGCCCCGGAGGATTCCGTTGGACCGTGTGGAGGACCAGATCCGAGAGGTGCTGGTGCAGAAGGAACTTCCGTTGCGGATCCCCGAGTTCCTGGACCGGGTGCGGCGGGAAGTGGGGTTGGAAGTGCTGGCTGGGGCGGCGAAGCCGTGACGCCGATGGAGGGGTGGGTGGAGGGAGGGATTGAAGGAAGCGGCCGGGAAGGAGCGGTTATTGGGAATCGGACTGGCCTTCGGGAACGCTGGCGTGGTTGACCCACTGGAAGGCGGCGCGCATGAGGGAGGGGGCTGAATCGAGGCCGAGCTTGTCCTTGATGCGGGCGCGGTAGGTTTCGATGGTTTTGGCGTCCACACCGAGGGTGGAGGCGATCTGTTTGGTGCTTTGGCCGTTGCCGATGAGTTCGAACACCTGGAGTTCGCGATCGCTGAGGGCCTGGATGGGAGAGCGATGATCTCCGCGGGGCGGGGTGATGCGGCGGAGGAGGACCTTGGAGGTCATGGAGGCGCTGAGGTAGACCTGACCGGAGAGGACGCGCCGGATGGCGTCGAGGAGTTCGGACTCGGTGGCGGTCTTGCGGAGGTAACCGAGGGCGCCGGCTTCGAGGACGCGTTCGGCGTAGACCTCCTCATCCTGGGCGGAGAAGACGAGCATGCGCGGGGGAGGAGCCAGGAGGGCGCAGTTCTTGATCAGTTCGAAGCCGTGACCGTCGGTGAGCCCGAGATCGATGATGATGAGGTCGGGTTTGAGTTGGAGGATGTCCGACTGGGCCTGGCGTGCGGTGTTGGAGGAGCCGCAGACTTCGAGGCCGAGATCGTCACGGATATGGGTGGCGAGGTACTGCTGCACGACGGGATGATCCTCGACGATGTAGACTCGTGCCTTCGGAGGTTGGGCGGACTTGGATGCCTTGAGGCTCATGTTAGGCCGGGTGCTGGATCATGGACGGATTTAAGCCCAGGAAATTACTTGGGCTGGCATACCATGTCGGAAATTTCTGTACAACAGTTTGGGTTAAACCTGATTCCTGTGTCGTGGACATCGAATCTCGGGGATAGGGTGACCTGGATGAAGGGATCGGGATAGACCGACTGGTTGGAACTTTATGAAGTGTCGACGTCAGGGCAGCAGGATTGGGGTGGGATGGATGGCAATCCTGACGGGTGGGACGGTGCATGGAGGGGAACCTGGCATGATGCTGGGGGTGGTGGAGGGGTGGGGATGGGTGTTTTTCGTTGGGCTGGGGTTGGTAGGAGCGGTGGGGTGGGGTGCGTGGCTGATGGTTCGGGTGAAGGGGGTTGAAGCGGCGAGGGAATGGCGGGAGGTTTTTGATGATTCACCGGCGTCGCAATGGGTGATCGCGTTGACGGGCGAGGTTTTGGAAGTGAATGCGGCGGCTCGACGCCTGCATGGATGGGAGGAAAAGGGTGGGGAAAAGCATGGGGCGCCGGTGTTGGCGGACTGGGTACCGGCGGACCTGCTGGAGGAAGTGCCTGGGGAACTGCGACGTCTGGCTGGGGAACAGCAGTTGGTGGAGACGTTGCGGTTGGGAGCTGGGGGACGGTTGATCGAAGTGGAGTTGCGGGGCAGGGCGATCCGGCATGGAGGCCGGGATGCGGTGGTGATCCATGAGGCGGATGTGACGGACCGGAACCACGAACTGTGCGGGTTGCGGGAGGTTCAGTTGCGTCATGTCAGTCTGGTCCGAGCGATTGGAGACGGGGTGATCCTGCTGGACGTGGGTGGGAAGGTGGAGACGGTGAATCCTGGGGCGGAGACGATCCTGGGGGTGAAGGCGGCGGAGTTGGTCGGGACGAACTGGGACCTGGGCCAGGGTAGGAATCCGGTGCGGCGGGACGGTCGGGTGTATCCGTTGGAGGAACTTCCGGTGGCCTGGACCTTGCGGACCGGGTTGGCGATGGAAGGTCGGGTGATGGGGTTGCCGGTGGAAGGGGGTGCTCCGTTGTGGCTTTTGGTGAGTACCCTGCCGTTGAAGCGCGATCCGGCGGGCCGGGTGATGTCCATGGTGCTGGCCTTCACCGACATTTCGTCGCAGATCCGGGCCCAGGAAGAATTGCGTCGTGCGAAGGAGACGGCGGAGGCGGCGAACCGGGCCAAGACCGAGTTCCTGGCGCACATCGGGCATGAGGTTCGGACACCGCTGAACGGGTTGACCTCCGCGCATGACCTGCTGCTGCAATCGGGGTTGAACCCGGAACAGCGCGAGTACCTGATGAACGCGGTGGCGTCGGTGGAGGACATGTTGACCCTGCTGGATGACCTGCTGGACCTGTCCAAGATCGAGGCGGGGCGGTTGACGGTTGAGTCGGTGGATTTCGAGTTGAAGAGCCTGGTGGAGAACACCCTGAGGACCTTTCGACCGAAGATGGTGGCGGCCGGGCTTACCCTGCGGGTGTCGGTGGAGGATTCGTTGTCGACCTGGGTCCGGGGGGATCCGCATCGGCTTCGACAGGTGCTCGCCAACCTGTTGTCGAACGCGATCAAATTCACGCCGTCCGGTTCGGTTGATGTCCAGGTGAGTGGGGGTGTGGGGGATCGCGTGCGGTTTACGGTGGCCGACACGGGCATTGGGATCGACCAGGCGAAGCTGGGCCTGATTTTCGAGGCGTTCGAGCAGGCGGACGTCTCGATCAGTCGACGGTTTGGCGGGACGGGCCTTGGGTTGTCGATCTGCAGGAAGCTGATGGGTTTGATGGGAGGGACGATCTGGGCGGAGAGCGAACCGGACAAGGGGAGTCGGTTCCACATTGAGTTGCCGTTGGCCCCGGTCCATGCGCCGGCGGCGTTGGCCACGGACAACGCGGCGGAATCGGTGACCGAAGCGACGGCGGAAACGACGTTGCCGCTCCGGTTTCCCGAGCAGGTGCGAATCCTGATCGTGGAGGATCATCCGGTGAACCGGCAGTTGACCGAGACCATGGTACGGGAGACGGGAGCGACGACGGAGACGGCGGGGAATGGGCGGCAGGCGGTGGAGCGGTTGGGATCGGGGGATTATGCCTTGGTCCTGATGGATGTGCAGATGCCGGAGATGGACGGATTGACGGCGACGCGGATCTGGCGGGAACAGGAGCGGCAACAGGGTCGGCTGCGGGTGCCGATCGTGGCATTGACGGCGCACACGCAGGCGGAGGATCGGGAATTATGCCTGGCGAGCGGCATGGACGATTACCTGTGCAAGCCGCTTCGGCGAAAGGCGTTGATGAGCAAGTTGGAGGAGCATCTGGCGGGTTGGCAGGGCGGTGGGCCGGGAGGGGTGAGCGTGCTGGGGGAGGGGTTGGCTTTGAACGCCGGGTCGGAAGGTGGAACGGGAATGCCCGACAGGTTGCGGGGCCTGCTTCGGGATGCGAACCGGGATGGGATGCGCACGATCCGGGAGGCCTTGCAGCAGCGGAATGCGGTGGTGGCGGCGCGGCAGCTTCACTTTCTGAAGGGAGGATGCGGTCTGTTGCAGTGTCCTTCACTGATGCGGGCGTTGGAGGAGGCGGAAGAACAGGTGAGGCAGGAACGATGGGATGAGTTTGCGGCCGTGTTGCCGGGGCTGGAGAGGCAGATGGAATTGGCGGTGGGCGTGAAGGATGGAGGGGTATGACCGGCGTGGTGGGCGGGTGGAAGGATCCCGGGCTTGGCGTCGGGTGGGGAATGGGATAACGGGATTCCCATGCAACGCGATTGGGAGGCGCATTATCGGATGGAGGACACCCCCTGGGATCATGGCGCTCCGGCGCCGGGGTTGCTGGATTTCCTGACACGACGAGGGGAATCGTTGCGGGGGCGGGTGTTGGTTCCCGGGTGTGGGTTGGGACATGATGCCCGGGCCTGGGCAGAGGCGGGGTTGGAGGCGGTGGGCATGGATGTGGCTCCGAGCGCGGTGGTGCGGGCATCCCGCCTGCACGCGGGTGCATTGCCGGTGCGGTTTGTTGAAGGGGACTTCCTTGGGGCGGCGGCGGTGGCGGATCCGTTCGACTGGTTGTTCGAGCACACCCTGTATTGCGCGATTGATCCGGGACTTCGGGATGCCTACGCGACGGCAGCAGGGCGGCAATTGAGATCGGGGGGGCATTTCCTGGCGATCCATTATCTGACGCCATCGAGTCCGGAGGGGCCGCCGTTTCCCTGCAGCCGGGACGAGATCCTGAGGCGGTTCGACCGGGATTTCGAGTTGGTGGAGGACTGGAACCCGCCGGGTTGGGAGGCGAGGATTGGGCGGGAGTGGATGTTTTGGTGGCGACGCCGATGAAGGGAAAATCCGTGTCCGTCGGCCTGGCAATTGCTAGGGTGGGCAGCCACATCAAGACCTGTTTTTTCCTGTGAGCTACGACATTGAACTGTTGCGTGGAATCCTGAAGGCGGCCGTGGAAGGCGGTGCTTCGGATGTGCATATCAAGGTGGGCAACCCGGTGGTGTTCCGGATCGACCGAAAGCTGCTGTCGATCGAGGCGCCGGTCCCGACGGTGGAGTGGATGGCCAAGGTGCTGGAGAAGATCGTGCCACCGCACGCGTTGAAGCGACTGGAGTCGGATCGGGAGGTGGATTTCAGTTATCTGGAGCCGGGAGTGGGGCGTTTCCGGACCAACGTATTCCAGCAGCGCGGGACCTATGCATTGGCGATGCGCTATGTGAAGACCCAGGTGCCGAGCTTCACCGAACTGGGCCTTTCTCCGGTCATCAAGGACATCGCCCGCAGTCCGCGTGGGATCGTGCTGGTGGCGGGGACCACGGGGTCCGGCAAGTCGACGACGCTGGCGGCGATGATTGAGTACATCAACGCGAACTTCAAAAAGCACATCGTCACGTTGGAGGACCCGATCGAGTTCGTTTTTGAGGACAACCAGTCGGTGGTGGAACAGCGTGAGATCGGCCTGGACACCCAGAGCTTCAACACCGGGTTGAAGCATGTCCTGCGGCAGGATCCCGACATCATCATGGTGGGTGAGATGCGGGATGCGACGTCGTTCCAGGCGGCGATGAGTGCGGCTGACACGGGGCATCTGGTGTTGTCCACGTTGCACACCCAGAACGCGGCCCAGTCGATCGGGCGCATCCTGGACTTTTTCAAGCCGGACGAACGCGAGCAGGTGCGGCGTCAGTTGGCGGGCACGCTCCAGGCGGTGATCTGTCAGCGCATGGTGGGCAAGATTGCGGGTGGGATGACCCCGGCCCTGGAGATCCTGATCAATACCTCGACGGTGAAGAAGATGCTGGAGGAGAACCGGGTGGAGAAGATCGGGGCGGCGATCGAGACCGGGCGCGATGACGGGATGCAGACCTTCAACCAGGCGTTGTACGACCTGGTGAAGGACAAGAAGGTGTCGGAGAAGGAAGCCTTGGCGAAGGCCGGCAATCCGCAGGGGTTGGAGATGATGTTCAAGGGCATCTTCCTCAACGACGGTTCGCGGATCCTTTCCTGATTTTGCCATTGCCGAGCGGCGCCGGGACGGGAAGCTGGAGACATCACATGAATGTTTCCCGAATCGCATTGCCGTGGCTGGGTGCGGCGCTGGTGGGCGCCGCCTTTGCAGCCGGTGTCGGATACGACAACACCCCCGTCATTCCCGGTCAGAAATGGCGGGTGCACGACAAGGAACGGCCGAATCCGCCGGTGGTGGAGCCGGCCGAAACCTTCAGCCACATGGCGCCGGCGCCGAAGGACGCCAAGGTGTTGTTCGATGGCAAGAGTCTGGCGGCGTGGAAGAGTGGGTCGGGCGATGCGAAGTGGAAGGTGGAGAACGGTCACTTCGAGGCGGTGAAGGGTGCGGGCGACATCGAGACCCGGGAGAAGTTCGAGGATTTCCAGTTGCACATCGAGTGGTCGGCGCCCAACCCGCCCAAGGGTGAGAGCCAGGGGCGGGGCAATTCCGGGGTGTTCCTGCATGGTCGTTTCGAGGTGCAGGTGTTGGATGTCTACAACAACAAGACCTACGCGGACGGCCAGGCCGGGGCGCTCTACGGACAGTGGGCGCCCCTGGTCAATGCCATGAAGAAACCGGGCGAATGGAACTCCTACGACATCATCTTCGAGGGCCCGCGCTTCGATGATTCCGGCGCCGTGACCCGCAAGGCCTCCGTCACCGTCCTTCACAACGGCATGGTCCTGCATCATCGCCAGGAATTCATCGGCCCTTCCGGGCACCAGAACGTGCCGAAGTATGTGAAGTACGATGGCACCGGCCCGATCCGACTCCAGGACCACGGGGATCCCGTCCGGTTCCGCAACGTGTGGATCCGTCCGCTCGGGACCTACGACCGACCCGAGTGAGGTGGATGCAATCCGCCGGGTGGATCCCGCCTGATCAATGCCCGGAATCGAGACTTCGATTCCGGGCTTCCTGTATCGCCGCCAATTCGGCGCGGGCCACCGACCGGTAATCGTAACGGGCTACGAACCGACGGCCTTCCGCGCCGCGGACCTGGCATCGGGCCGGGTCATCCAGCAGGTCGCCCACCTTCCGGGCGAACCCGGTCAGATCCCCGAGCGGTACGGAGTCGAGCTGATCTTCGAACACCTCGGGGAAGACCGGGAGCTGGAGGGCCACCACCGGCAGGCCGGCGGCGAGGAATTCGGTGATCGACAGACCCCAGCCTTCCTCCCGGGACAGGCTCAGTCCGACGCGGCACCGGGACAGCAGACGGTTCTTTTCGGCATCGTCGATGGCGCCGGTCAACCGGACGGCATCGCCCAGTCCTGCTGCCGCCAGTCGACGTTCCAGTTCCTGTCGATGCGGTCCTTCACCGATGACGAGGAGTCGGGCTGCCGGGTGCCGCCGCCGCACTGCCGACCACACCTCGGGGATGTCGAGGACGCCCTTGTGCTCGTGGAGTCGGCCGAGAACCACCGCATCGAACTCGCGGGGTGCATCGGGCAGGAACGGGATGTCATCGAGGTCGATGCCGTAACCGGTACACACCATCGGACTGGGGGTGAGACCGAGGGAGGATTCAAGGTGGGCATAGGCCTGGGCGATGGCGGGGGTGCTGCCGAGAATCAGGTGACTGTGCCGGTTCAACAGGCGGACGGAGGCGCGTTCGGACTGGAGGAAGAGGCGGTCGATGATGCCGGTGCGCCCGGGCATGCCGGTGACCAGATGATGGACCTTGACGACGAGGGCGGCGCGATTGGCCCGGGCGAGGCGCCAGGCGGGGTAGACTTCGAAGTAGAAGGGAGCGCACGGGTAGATCACGTCGTATCCGGATCTGGCCGAGCGGGGATAATGGAATGGCAAGGTACGCCAGGCGTAGGCCGGAGCGCACCAGAGGGCCTGGGGAATGCGTCCGGGAGCGGGGATCAGGCTGTCGGTGCTGAGCAGTTCGGAGTCGGGGAACATCTGGCGCCACAGGGGATGGGCGGCGGCGGCGAGGGCGAAATCGACCTGATGACCG
>CAZDYB010000118.1:0-10434 GCA_964509045.1 uncultured Akkermansia sp. | reverse complement strand
CGACGTCCAGTCGCCGTCACCCATCCCGCGGAGCGGCGACGTCCGGTCGCCGTCCCCATCCAACGGCGAGCAACCCTCGCCGCTTCAGTACCCACACTCCCCGCCCTCACCCTGCATCGTCCCCGGATTCCCATCCTTCCTCCGTCTCCCAACGGGATTCCGTCCGTAGCCCAGGATTGCCGGGCCTGCGAAGACACCCTGGGCAACACACCAAACCAATCCAACCCCAACGCGGTTGTGGCGACACAACCCCGGGACAACCCTTGCGTGCCGTTCCAACCGGGGCGTAGCCTCACCACGTTCCCTTATGCGCTTCCTGTCCTCACCGCTCGCCGTCGCCGTCGGACTTGGATGGTTCCTCACCACCCTGCACGCCGCCGAACCCGGTGCCGCCGACAAGGTCCTCCCACCCGCCCCCGACCTTCCCCAACTCAAGGCCATCCGACTCGAACCGCCCACCCTCGTCCTCGATGACCTCCGCGATACCCGACGCGTCCTCGTCCTCGGCGAACGTACCGACGGCGGCGTCATCGACCTGACCGGCATCGCCCATTGGAACGCCGGTTCCGACGCCCTCGTCGTGGATGCGACCGGCCGGATATCGGGTCGGCGCGTTGGCGAATCCAGCGTGTCGGTCGAGGCCGGCGGACAAAAAGCCACCCTTCCCGTCCATGTCGCCGGCGTGGACGCCCGGCCGATCGGTTTCGTCCGCGACATCGAACCCATCCTCAGCCGCGCCGGATGCAATGCCGGACCGTGTCACGGTTCCGCCAACGGAAAGAACGGCTTCAAGCTGTCCCTGCGCGGATACGATCCCGCCTTCGATTCCCAGGCCCTGATCAACGACCTGGGAGGTCGCCGACTCAACCGGGTGCGCGTCGATGAATCCCTGATGCTCCAGAAACCCCTCGGCGACGTCCCCCACGAAGGACGCCAGGCCATCCAACCCGGCTCGACCGCCCATCAACTCCTGCGCGACTGGATCGCCCAGGGCGCGCGGTTCGAAGCCCCGTCCGCCCGCGCCACCAACCTCACCGTCCTCCCCGCCACCGTGGCCATCGATCTTCCCGGTCGCCGCCAACAGTTCGTCATCCTCGCCCACTACAACGACGGCACCACCCGCGACGTCACCGATGACGCCCTGTTGTCGAGCAACAACGAGGAGATCGCCGTCGTCCAGGGCAACACCCTGACCGCACTGCGCCGCGGTGAAATGGCCGTGCTGGTGCGTTATGAAGGCAACTATGCCGCCCGCGAAGTCGCCGTGATGGGCGACCGGACCGGCTTCAGCTTCACCCCGATGCCCGAATACAACGGCATCGACCGGCACGTGAACGCCAAGCTCCAGCGCATGCAGATCCTGCCGTCCGACCTCTGCACCGACGCCGAGTTCCTCCGCCGGGTTTCCCTCGATCTCACCGGGCAACCCCCGTCCGTCGCCCGCGTCCAGGCCTTCCTCGCCGACCCGACCGAGTCGCGGGCGAAGCGTGAGGCGATGGTGGACGAATTGCTGGGGTCGAAGGCGTTTTCAGAATTCTGGGCCAACAAGTTCGCCGACCTGCTCCAGTGCAATTCAGAGAACCTGGGCAAGAAGGGCGTGTGGGTCTTCCGCAACTGGATCGAGGAACAACTGGCAAGGAACCGGCCCTACGACCAGTTCGTCCGCGACCTCGTCCTCGCCCAGGGCAGCACCTTCGAGAATCCCGCCGGCAATTATCTCCGCGCCCTCCGTGACCCGGGCAAGATGACCGAGGACGTCTCCCAGACCTTCCTGGGCGTGCGTTTCAACTGCAACAAATGCCACGATCATCCCTTCGAACGCTGGACCCAGAACCAGTACTACCAGTTCGGCGCCTTCTTCGCCGAGGTCGCCTTCAAACGCGGCACACTCGGACGCGACGTCCTCATCCGCGGCAACGAAACCTATGCGTCCGAGCAGGTCTCCGAGGAGATCGTCTACCGCAACTTCAACGGCGGCGCCGTCCGGCATCCCAAGAACGATGCCGTCATGGACCCGGTCGTCCCCTACGGTTCGCAACGCCCCGCCGCGCCCGGCGAGGATCCGCGTCGTGCCTTCGCCGATTGGTTGACCTCGCCCGAGAACCCGTACTTCGCCCGCTCCACCGTCAACCGTTTCTGGAGCTACTTCTTCGGACGCGGAATCATTGATCCCGTCGATGACATCCGCGCCGGCAATCCCCCGAGCAATCCGGAACTGCTCGCCCTGCTGGAACGCGACTTCGTCTCTGGCGGTCACGATCTCCGCAAGCTGATGCGCACCCTGTGCACCTCGCGCACCTATCAACTCTCCATCACCCCCAACCGCTGGAACGAAGACGATCTCGTCAACTTCTCCCACGCCCTCCCACGTCGTCTCTCGGCCGAACAACTCCTCGATGCCGTCGCCGTCGCCACCGGACATCGGCCCCGGTTCAAGGACATGCCCGCCGGCGTCCGCGCCGTCACGGCTCCCGATGGCATGGTGGGTGGAGGCGACTTCCTCGCCCTGTTCGGCCGCCCGAAACGACAGAGCGCCTGCGAATGTGAACGGGCCGGCAATGTCACCCTGGCCCATGCCCTCAACCTCGTGAACGGACCCACCCTCGGGGAATGTGTCACCGCCCACGACAACGACCTCGCCACCCTCGTCAACGCCGAACCGGACAACCGCAAGGTCATCGAACAGGTCTATCTCGCCTGCCTCTCACGCCCACCCACCGACGGCGAGATCAAGGCCGTCCAACTCGGCTCCGGTGCCGAACGCCTGGCCGATGTCCAGGATCTCGCCTGGGCCCTGCTCAACAGTCCCGCCTTCCTGTTCAACCGCTGACCCCACTTCACCCCATGATCTCCATCCCCGGCCAATACGGCGCCACCTGTGACGGCTTCTCCCGCCGCGAATTCCTGCGCGTCGGCGGTGCAGGATCAGCGTTGGAGTCTCGGCCGGACAAAGGCAGTTTGAAGTCATGACAACGACGCTGTCGGTGGTCATCGAAGTTCCATCCGGACTCCTCGGCTCGGGGACCGAAGCCGAACTCACGGCAGACCTGCGCACCACACTCGCCGTCCGATTGTTCGAGGAAGGACGCGTGTCCACCGGCCGCGCCGCCCAGATGGCCGGTATGGGGAAATGGGAATTCATTGAGGAACTCGGCCGCCGCAAGGTTCCCGTCGTCAATTGGGACGAAGCCGAAATCCGCCGGGAATTGGAAACCGGCGACACTTTGAAATCATGAGCACCCTTCAGCTACAGATCCCGGACGACTTACCCGGCGACCTTGGTCGCACGCCGGAACAATTCGGAGACGACCTGCGGTTCTTCGCAGCTGCCAAACTTTTTGAAGTGGGCCGGATTTCCATGGGGCGCGCCTGCGAACTGGCCGGGATGCCACGCTACCGTTTCATGGAGGAGATTGCCCAACTGAAGATTCCGGTCATCGACTGGGATCAGGAGGAACTGACCCGTGAGCTCGACGCCCGCCCTGGTCATCGTTGCAGATAGCGGTCCGCTGATTTCGCTCAGCCGGATTCAACGACTGGACCTACTGCGCCAGCTTTACGGGGAAATCCTGGTTCCTCCGGCAGTGTGGCACGAAGTCACGGTCATCAACGCGAAGGCACCCGGGGCGGAAACCGTTCGGACTGCGAATTGGATTCAGATAAAAAGTCCGACCCACACCCCGGTGGGTTTCGTGCCCGGGGGGCTTGGACCAGGCGAACGGCAGGCGTTCGCCCTGACGCAGGAGCTCGCCAATGCATGGCTGCTCATAGACGACGGCCCCGGTCGACGGGCTGCGCGGGCGCTGGGTCTTCAGATCATCGGCACTATTGGTGTGCTCAAGGAGGCCAAGGCAGCGGGCTTGGTGAATCAGCTGCGACCGATTTTGACCGAACTTCAACAGGCCGGGTTCTTTCTCAATCCGGCGCTGGGTGAACAGGCCTTGCGCAGCGTCGGCGAATAAAGCTCCCTAACAACACCACTCCCCATGATCTCCATCCCCGGCCAATACGGCGCCACCTGTGACGGCTTCTCCCGCCGCGAATTCCTGCGTGTGGGCGGTGCAGGCCTCGCCGGTCTCAGCCTCGCCAACATCCTCCAACTCCAGGCCCGCCAAGCCCCCGGCACCGGCCCCGCCCCCGGCCAACCCAGGAATGGTTGGGGCCAGGCCAAGTCCGTCATCATCCTCTACCTCCAGGGCGGCCCCAGCCACATCGACATCTGGGATCCCAAACCCGACGCCCCCTCCAATGTCCGCGGTGATTTCAAACCCATCCGCTCCGTCGTCCCCGGCATCCAGCTCAGCGAGGTCATGCCCAACCTCGCCAAGCACATCGACAAGGCCACCCTCATCCGCTCGATGAGCTATACCCCCGTCGGGCTCTTCAACCACACCGCCGCCATCTACCAAATCATGACGGGGTACACCCCGGACCGGGTCTCCCCCTCCGGCCAACTCGAACCGCCCGCCCCCAACGATTTCCCCCATCTCGGTTCCCAGATCGCGCGCCTGCGTCCACCCGAGGTTCCCATGCTGCCGTTCGTCATGCTTCCCCGGCCGCTCCAGGAATCCAATGTCATCGGCAAGGGCGGCACCGCCGGCTTCCTTGGCGCCGCCTACGATCCCTATTACTTCTACCAAGACCCCGCCAAGGAACTGAACCTCGCTGATCTCACCCTCCGCCCCGAAGTCTCCCGGGAACGTCTCGAACGCCGTTCACGCCTCCTCAAGTCGGTCAATGACGCCATGCCCGACATGGAAAAGGCCGTCGAAAAATACGCGCTCGATGCCTATTACCAGAAGGCCTTCGACCTCGTCTCCAGCGGTCGCGCACGCGATGCCTTCGATCTCACACGCGAAGCCGATGCCCTCCGGGACCGGTACGGGCGGCATACCTTCGGCCAGGGTTGTCTCCTCGCCCGGCGCCTCGTCGAGGCCGGCACGCGCGTCGTCCAGATGAACTGGCCCGCCGTCGCCAATGGCGATCCCAATGTCGATGCCTGGGATACCCACGCCGCCAACTTCGGTCCCCTCCGGAACCTGCATTGTCCCAAACTCGATTCCGGCCTCTCCACCCTCCTCGATGACCTCGACCAACGCGGGCTCCTCAAGGAAACCCTCGTGGTCGCCCTCGGCGAATTCGGCCGGAGCCCGCGCCTCGGCGTGAGCACCAGCGGCAATACCAATTCCCCCGATGGCCGCGATCACTGGCCCTATTGCTACACCGCCCTCATCGCCGGGGCCGGCGTCGCCCGCGGCGCCCTCTACGGACGTTCGGATGCCACCGGTTCCTCTCCATCGGATTCCCCCGTCCACCCCACCCAGATCGTCGCCACCATCTATCACGCCCTCGGCATCGATCCCCATACCATGGTGATGAATCACCTCAACCAACCGCGGGAACTCGTCCAGGCCGAGGCCGTGACGGGATTGTTTGGGTGAGGGATTGGACCTGAGAGCCAGAGAACCGCACACTGCTGCAAACCCCTGTATCCATGACTGCTCTGGAAGAAGCCAAGCGAACCTGGTTGCCCAAGCTCTCCCCGCTGGAGAAGCGGGATCTCCTCCGCTGGCTGGAACAGGAGACCCGATCTGGATTCCCCGGCATTGAACTCACCCCAGGGGTCTGTGGTGGCAAGGCGTGCATCGCGGGCACACGTATTCCCGTGTGGGGGCTGGAGGAAGCGCGCCGGCTGGGCAGCTCCGAAGCCGATCTGCTGCTGGATTATCCCTCCCTTCGGGCCGAGGACCTGGCCAATGCATGGGCTTACGTGGCCGCTCACGAAGAAGAAGTGAACGAACAAATCCGCCAGAACGCGGCGGAGTAAACCGTGGCCCGGCTTTACGCCAACGAACATTTCCCAGCACGCGCTGTCGCGGAACTGCGCCGACTGGGCCACGACGTCAATCAACCGCAGGAACTCGTCCAGGCTGAGGCACTGACGGGATTGTTTAAGTGAAGGATTGGTCCCAAGTGCCGTGCAGCAGGATTGCCGATCACCGCTTCCGCAGACTATTTTCACATCATGCAAGCCACCATCACCGCCAGCGGCGACCTGAGTCTGCCAGCCGCGCTTCGGGACGAACTGGGTTTGAAGCCCGGCATGCTCCTGCAGGTGCACTCGCAGGATGGCCGGTTGATCGCCGAACGGGAAACCTACGCCGATGTCCTGCGGCGCTGGCGCGGCCGGGGCAAACTGCGGGTGGATACGAGCGTGGACGAATATCTAAAGCTTGTTCGAGATGGTGACAGCCATTGACACCTCCGTGCTGCTCGACGTGCTGATGGATGATCCCACTCACGCCGAGGCGTCCTTTGCCGCCCTCGAACAGGCGCAGGCAGAAGGCACGCTGGTGATCAACGAAACCACACTTGCCGAACTGACCCCCAATTTGGCCACGCAGGACGTTCATGCCTTTCTTCGGGAATGGCGGCTGGAATACGTCCCCACTTCGGAAGCCAGTGCGATCCGTGCGGGCGAAATGTTTGGCGCCTATCTGGATCGGGGCGGGAAGCGGGGCCGGATCGTTCCCGACTTCCTGATCGCGGCTCATGCAGAGCAACAGGCCGACCGCCTCCTGGCCCGTGATCGGGGCTATTACCGCGACTATTTCAGCAAGCTGACCGTGTGGTATCCATCCGCAGAAACTTCCAAACCCAAATCCTGAAGGTTCGGAACCTTCCCTCCCGTTCTGGAAAGTTGGATTGAAGCTGCAGCCATCCGCAATGACATGAACCCACCACTTATCCTCACGGGTTGCCTCCTGGCCGCCTCCACCCACGCCGCTTTCCAACCGGTTCCACGCCTCGATTCCTCCTCCGTCACCTTCCTCCAGCGCGGTTCCACCAATCCGATCTCCCTCTCCGGCGAGGGCCTCACCTCCGCCTCGCTACCCCTCCCCGGCCACCCAACCCTCCGCGTCGCCCTCGTCCCCGATCACATCCCCTCCGTCCTCCTCGAAGGCTCCGCCGGCGGCATCTCCGTCCGGACCTCCGATCCCGCCCGCTCCCTTTCCCTCCAGATCATCGTCGCTCCCGATGCCCCCCTCGGCCCCCACGAACTGCGCCTCGCCAGCCCCGGCGGGGTCTCCAATCCCATCACCTTCCAGGTCACCGACCTCCCCGAAATCACCGAACCCAACGGAACCGCACAACCCGGTTCCGCCCCCCTCCTCCAACTCCCCGTCGGTGTCGATGGCCGGATCTCCGCCGGCTCCGAACTCGATCACTACCGGTTCAAGGCCCGCGCCGGCGAAGACCTGATCCTCGACGTCCAGGCCAATCGCACCGGCTCTCCCCTCGACGCCACCCTCGTCCTCCTCGACTCCCAGGGACGCGAGATCGTCCGCAGCGAGGATGGCCATGGCCTCGATCCCTTCCTCGTGTTCAAGGCTCCCGCCGATGGCGAATACGTCGCCCGCCTCAACGACACCCGTTATCTCGGAGGTGACAAATACCGCTATCACCTCGTCATAGGCTCCCAGCCCTACCTCGAATCCGTCTTTCCCTTCGGCGGCCGACGCGGTTCCACCGTCGATGTCCAGTTGCTCGGCAATCTCCTCCGCGACACCGCCCGCATGACCCTCGCCCTCGACCCCGCCGCCCCGGTCGGTCGTCAGGAAATCCGCGCACGCACCCCCGCCGGTCATTCCAACCCGGTCGGGTTCGAAGTCGGCACCGACCCGGAACTGATGGAATCCGAACCCAACGACGAACCCGCCAAGGCCAATCCCGCCACCGGCGCCGTCGTCATCAATGGACGCATCGGCAAGCCCGGTGACCAGGACCACTTCCGTTTCCGCAGCGCGACCGATCAACGCTGGATCATCGAGGTTTCCGCGCGCCGTTTCGGTTCACCCCTCGACGCCCTCCTCACCCTGCACGATGCCGCCGGCAAGGTGCTTCAACGCAATGACGACGCCGTCGGGCCCGATGCCCGGATCGAGTTCGATGCCGCCAAGGACACCGATTACGTCGTCCATCTCCGCGACCTCACCGACCGCGGCGGTGACCGGTTCGCCTACCGGCTCCATTTCCGGCTCCCGGATACCGCCCCGGATTTCAGCGTGAGATCCCCCGTCGGCCGGGTCCGCCTGCATCGCGGTGGCTGGGTCGCCGTCAAATGCGATGTCGCCCGTCGCAACGGCTTTGACGGCATGGTCCGCGTGGAAGGCGCCAGCCTGCCGCCGGGTGTGTTCGCCATCCCGTTCACCCTCGCCGACAACGCCGGCAGCTGGGTCCTGCTCGGGGCCAACGCCGACGCCACCGGCCTGCACTTCCCCCTGCGCCTTCAGGGAACCGCCAGCGTCGGTGGCCGCCCACGCCAACACGATGCCCAACTCGCCGAAGCCGGCTGGCTCACCCTCCTTCCACCCGCGCCCTTCAGCATCGATGTCGCCCAGGCCTCCGCTTCCATCACCCAGAACGCCGCCGGCAAACTCGACATCGCCGTCATCCGTCAACCTGGCTTCGACGGCGAACTCAAGGTCGTCGCCGAAGGCCCCGCCGGCGTGAACATCCCGCCCCTCGTCCTTCCCCCAGGCCAATCCACCGGCTCCCTCCAGCTCAACGCCGCCTACAACGCCGCCACCGGCACACGCCCCGTCCTCGTCCGATGCGAAGCCGTCATCGACGGCCAGACCCTCGTCCAGGCCGCGCCCCGCCTCGTCGACCTCACCGTCGAAGGCATCCCGCTCTTCGCCACCGCCATGCTCCCCGGTTCCCCCTTCTTCCGCACCGACGCCGTCAAGCTCTCCGCCGTCGCGCTCCCCACCAACTCCCCTTCCGCCGCCAACCGCTCCGAGTTCGTCGTGAAGGTCGAACGCCGCGGCTACGACGGCGAAGTCGCCCTCGCCCTCGACGGTGTCCCCGAAGGCGTCATCGCCACCTTCCAACCCCTCCCAGCCAAGGCCCGCGAAACCAGCATCCAACTCCTCGTCACCGAGAACGCCCCCACCGGCAAGGATCACGCCATCACCGTCACCACCACCTTCACCCAGGGCGACCGGATCTGGCGTCAGAAGACCGCTCCCGTGACCCTCAGCCTCGCCGCCCCTGCCATCGAGACCGCCTCCACCAACGCCCCGGCCACTCCCTGACCCGCCCCTCCCATGCCCCCGTTCATTCTGTTCCGCCGCCATCTCCAGCCGATCCTCTCCGGCTGCCTGCTCGGCCTGGTCACCCTCACCACACCGGCCCTCGCCCAGGACTCTCCCGTCTCCTGGTTCAAGGACATCACCCCCCTCTTCAAACGCTCCTGCAACGGCTGTCACAACCCCAACAAGACCAAGGGCGACGTCGACACCTCCACCTGGGCCGCCTTCGCCAAACCCGGCAAGAATGGGCCCAATTATGTCGCCGGGGATCCCTCCAACTCCATCGTCCTCAAGGAAGTCTCCGGATCCGAGCCGAGCATGCCCAAGGAAGGCGATCCCTTCTCCCCCGCCGAAGTCGCACTCCTCTCCCGCTGGATCCTCGAAGGCGCCCGCGACGACACCCCAGCCGATGCCTACAGCACCCGCCTGACCGCTCCCCCCGACTACCAGGCCCTCCCGGTCATCACCGCCCTCGCCCTGTCTCCCGACGGCCAATGGCTCGCCGCCTCCGGTTATCACGAGGTGTTGGTCTTCTCCACCGCCGACCTCCAGCCCCGAGGCCGTTGGGTCGGCGAATCCACCCGCATCGAATCCCTCGCCTTCTCCCCCGATTCCACCCTGCTCGCCGTCGCCGGCGGAGTTCCCGCCCGCATGGGCGAAATCCAGGTGTGGCAGGTCGATGCCGGCAAACAGCTCGCCTCCTGGAAACTCGCCTCCGATTCCCTCTACGGCATCTCTTGGTCTCCCGACGGCTCCCGCCTGGCCTTCGGTTCCGCCGACAAGGCCGTGCGTGTCCTCGCCCATCCCTCCGGCAAGGAACTGGTCAAGTTCGACAACCACAGCGATTGGACCCTCCAGACCACCTGGTTGCCCGACGGCAAACGCCTCCTCTCCGGCAGTCGCGACCGCGCCATCAAGCTCATCGACGCCACCTCCGGCCAGTTCATCGACGACATCAACAAACTGATCGAACCGGTCACCTGCCTCGCCCGGCATCCCAAGGAGGAAACCGTCCTGTACGGCGGGGCTGAAGGAGGACTGCGGATCTACAAGGCCAAGGAAAACCAGGAACGCACCGCGGCCAACAACGACGTCAACCTCGTCCGCAATTTCGAACGTCAACCCGGCGCCGTTCAGGCCATCGCCTTTTCCCCCGACGGCACCCGCATCGCCGTGGCCCCGCCCAACGGCGAAGTCCGCCTGTACAACCCCGCCGACGGCAAACGGGTGACGACCCTCACCGGCCACGAAGGCGCCGTCTACAGCCTGGTCTTCAGTCCCGACGGCACCCGCCTCTACACCGGCGCCTTCGACGGCCTCATCCGCGAATTCGACCCCG
>CAZDYB010000117.1:10240-10482 GCA_964509045.1 uncultured Akkermansia sp. | reverse complement strand
CGCTGGAGGGTGAAGATGCGCTCCCGGCTGTTGGCGCCGGACTTCCCGGGGGTGAAGAGGTTGTCGGGAAAGAGGGAGGCGAAGAAGAGCTGCAGTTCCGGGGTGGGAGTGGAGCGTGCGGAGCGAAGACCGCGGCCGAGTGCAGCGAGGGAGTTGCGCAAGCCAGGAAGGAATGGGGTGAACATAGGGCGGTATGTGCACCGCCCTATTGACGCGCAGAGATCGGAAAAGTTACAGTCAAA
>CAZDYB010000117.1:5379-10230 GCA_964509045.1 uncultured Akkermansia sp. | reverse complement strand
GGCAGATCTGGAAGCAGTTGACCGGGAGTACGGGGAATTGAAGGAGCGGCTTAGCGGGATCGGATCGGTGAGTTCGGGCTACGTGCAGGATCGTGGGCCGGGAGCCGGAGGGCCGTGCTACCAATGGACCAGGAAGGAGAAGGGAAAGACGGTGTCGGTGGCGATGTCGAAGGAGCAGTACGAAGCGATGAGGTGCGCGATTGAAGGGTGGCGCGAGATGGAAGCGATCGTGGATCGGATGCAGCAACTGACACGGTTGAGGATCTTCGGGACCCTGCCCGACATCCGTCGGCGCAAACCTCTGACAAAAAGGGTTTTGGGCGTTAAGTAAGCGCCATTCGAGCCTGTCCCCAGTTCCTCGTCCCGGGGAGCCTGTCCCTACAAATGACACCCTTCAAGGGGTGTTCAGGTGCAGTCCCGAACCAGATCTCAAAACGGCAGGCTGGAACTATTGCAGCGGGACGGAGGCGCGCTCAGACATCCAGATCATGTCGACGTTGCGAGGCGACGGCACTGCCAACGGCATCAAGACGTTCTTCCACGGCACACGGGTGCGTGGGTCCTGCCATCGATGAATCTCCGCGTGGCCGTCCGCGAAGCTGAGGCCACCGGCGCCATTATGGGTGCTTGCAGGGTAGTCAATGATCTGGATCTGGGTCGGCGGCAGTCCGTCATTCATGGCGACGGCAAAGTCCCCGAAATTCAGGCTGTCGGGGTGTTCATCAATGAATACATACGCTTGGGAATGTCCCATGAGATCAATGTCCGACAACTTCGTGAAAACCGCATAGCGTTTTCGGGTCAAGGCACTCAACCAGTCGTTGCGTGAATTCATCGCCTGACTGAGGGAAAGACTCCGGACACGTGGATGGCGCCTGCCTCCAATCACCACATAACTTCGGTCCGCCGGACATTTATAGACTCCGACCGATTGCGTATAAGGTGCCAGCTTCGCGGTGTCCTTGTTCAGCAAACCAGCGGAATTCGTGTTGTGGGGGTTCCCAGGATTGTAATCCAAGACTCCACGCACCCATCCTGAGCCATCCGCAGTCAGATCATTCCAGACCAATCGATCATTGTGATCATTGGCATACAGGATCCAAGCCAAGGTCAACTGCCGTTGATTGTTGAGGCAACTGATGCCCTGCGCCTTGGTCTTGGCCTTTCCCAGCGCGGGCAGGAGCATTCCGGCCAGGATCGCAATGATCGCGATCACCACCAACAGTTCGATGAGTGTGAACGCACGCCTCGCTCCGAGAGAACGTCCCTTGGAGCCTGTCCATTGCATGTTTGCCGTCTTCATCGGCGAAGACGGTAATAGGATTGGTCACCGGAAGACACCTCTACCCGAAATGGACTGGTCGCCCCGATCACCTCCGTCCAAGTCCCACCAAGGGCACCCACGGTTTCCAGCCTGGCTCCACCCGCCCATTCGAACTCCAGTTTGCCTGATACAAGCCCGACCCGAGAAAATTCCAATCGCTCCCCGATCACCGGGACTGGATGCTGGGTATTCACCTCGATCTCATCAATGGCGGTGTTGCTGTTGGGCACCCGCAGTCGGATCGCGGTTGCAGGCACCGGTTCACCTTCCAGTGAAACCTTGAACTCATGCCTCAAATGTTGCCGAAAACCCGCATTGCCAGTACCTCGATACTCCACCTGACCAATGGCCGTCCACCCCGTGGACGGATCGCCGGTCTCCTCCGTTCCCAACCCCGGAAGTTCGACCTGGGTATACTCAACCGCGTACATCCCGCCTGCACGATCCGTCAGATTTCCCCCACAACAATCCCCGGCCACATCGCCATTGTCACGTCCCCAAGCGACGGTGGACACCAGCACAGTCCTGCCGAAGGCGACCCCGATCCACGGATCACCGTCGCCATTGATGAAGTCAGCGATCCAACTCTTCGAGTTCCCGTACAACCCATCGTTCACATGGGAGATCAGGTGGACTCCCAAGCCCAACTCGGAGGACCCAATGGCGGAGGCTCCCTCCGCAGCCAGTGCATCGTTCGGCGGAGCCGGAGCCGGTGAAGCCATTGTGAAATAGTCTCCATCGTTGCCGTCCCAGAAGATCTCAAACCCAACGGCAGGCGAAAGTCCCAAGACCGCAGGATCCACCACCGGATCCGGATTCAACTCCAACTCATCAATCGCCACTCCCCCCGTCGACGCCTTGATCCTCACGGCAGAAGCAAACAAGGGAGCATCCGACCCAGCCACTCGGAAGGCATGCCGCAGGTGGGGATTGAAGACTTCTGCGTAGGCCGCCCGATACTCCACTTCCCCAATCGTCTGCCAACCCGTCGACGGATCCCCCGTTTCCGGCGTACCTGAACCCGCATCCTCAACCCACGTCACCTGCACGGTGTAGGTCCCCAGAGCACGATCCGTCAAAGTGCCGCCGCAACAGTCCGTGGCATCTCCGTTGTCACGACTCCACGCAATGCTGCGCAACCGGGTCAACTCTGGCAGCCGGATCCCGACCGAGGGCGTTGGGTCGTTGGACGCGGGAACCCAACTGTGCGCATTCCCATAAATGCCGTCATTGATGTTCCGGATGAAGTGCACGCCGGCGTCCAGTTCGCTCGACCCGAATGCCACACCACCACGCGCCACCAAACCCGCATTTGCCCGTGCCGGCGCATTGGTTTCCGGACTCGAAAACGCACCATCTGTCCCGTCCCACTCCATAGAAAACCCGGACGCTGGTCGGACCGCCAACAGATCGCTCAAGGGCGGCACCGCCACCGTCGAACGGGGATTCACCTCAATCTCGTCGATCGCGATGGCCGGATTGCTCACCAGAATCCGGAGGGCCGTTGCCGGAATCGGTTGACCATCCTGGGCCAGGTCGAAGGCATGCCGGAACGACGGATTGAACGCCGGCACCTTGGCGGCCAGATACTCCACCGAACCCACCGTCACCCACCCCGTAGCCGGATCACCGGTCTCGATCGTGTCCACACCCGGATTCCCCACCGTGGTCACCTGGAAAGTATAAAGGCCCAGTGCACGATCCATGCACGTCCCGCCACAGGCCGACTCCACCGTATCCCCATTGTCGCGTCCAAAGGCAATGACCCGGACATCGATCCGCGAGGCAAATGCGATCCCGATGAACGGAGCCGGATCAACGTCACTGCCCGCGGCTCCCAGTGAAATCCAACTGCTCGAATTCCCGTATCGCCCATCCGCCACGTTGCGGATGTAATGGGTCCCGAAATCCAGTTCACTGCTTCCAAACGCCCTGGCTCCCCTTGATTCCAATCCATCGTGTTCGGGCGCACGCGCGCCTGCTGGAGCGCCAAAGAAATCACCATCGTTACCATCCCATGCGATCGTGTATCCCGCTGCCGGAGTGAGCACCAGGTTCCCGGTCAGGTCCGTCTCCAGCGCAAGCCGCGCATTGACCTCCACCTCATCGATGGCCGTCCCAGCCGTCGGCACCTTCAGACGCAGTCCGCTGGCGATCACCGGCGCCCCACCCGCCGTCGCCATGTCAAACCGATGCCGCAAATGCGCCCGGAATGGCAACCCTGAGGACTTATAGTCAATCTGACCCACCGTCACCCAACCCGTCGCGGCATCCCCCGTCTCCAAGGTGTCCGGCCCAGGCGAAGCCACCCGCGTCACCTGAATCGTGTACACGCCCAGGGCGCGATCCGTCAGTTCCCCGCCGCAGCAATCGGTCGCATCCCCATTGTCCCGACTCCACGCCACGTTCCGCAGCGGGATGTTCCCGCCAAATCTCAAGCCGATGTACGGATCCGGATCCGGCAATGTGAAATCGGGTATCCAGCCCCAGGTGTTTCCATACCGCCCATCAATCACGTTCGTCGCAAAGTGATTCCCTGCCGTGAATTCGCTGCTGGCGAACGCGGAGGTTCCCTCCGAGGCCAGTGCCCGGTTCCGCGGTGTCACTGCCGGAGAGTCCGGCCTCGAAAAGGACCCGTCATTCAGATCCCAGGTCAGTTCGAATCCAGGCGACGCCTTGACGACGATGAAGTCCGAGATCGGAGGCACCGGATCCGCTGGCGGATTCACCTCCAACTCATCAATCGCCATTCCGGCATCCGACACCTTCAAGCGAAGTCCCGTCGCCGGGATCGGATTGCCGTCCTGCCCGACTTCAAACCGATGTCTCAGATAGGCAGAGAAGCTCAGGCCATCCGCCCCGGGCAGATACTGGACCGTTCCCACCGTTATCCAACCCGTCGCCGCATCATCCCCCTCACCCACTTCAGTCGGACTCGCCGCCCGCGTGATCTGGATCACATAGCTTCCCACTGCACGATCCATGCAAGTCCCTCCGCACGAGGTCTCCACCGCATCCCCGTTGTCCCGGCCCCACGCCACGCTCGACACCGCTACCGACTGGGGAAAGGCAACCCCAACGAAGCGCTCCAGATCCGGCGGGTCCGCCGCGAAATCCGCGATCCAACTCGAACTGTTCCCGTAAAACCCGTCGTTGATGTTGATGGCATCATGGATCCCGCCTGGAGCGAACGAACTGCTGGCGAATGGAAACACGCCGTTCTCCGCCGAAGCCGCGTTCAAGGGCGCCCGCGCCCCGCTCTCGGCACTGCTGTAACCACCGTTGTTCCCATTCCAGGTCAGTGTGTATCCGGGCGCCGGTGTCAGTACCACCCGCGCCCCCTGAGCCATCGCGTCGTCCCACCCCCCCAACAGGCCGGCCGACATCAGCAATGGAACCCACCGTCGCCAGAACACGAACTGTCGGACAGGAGGGATGGGTGATGAGGAATGTTGGATTTCCATGCTCATGGGTGTTTCTGGTTTTCACCACGGAACACACTCCCGATCAAACCTCCCGGGGCCGGT
>CAZDYB010000117.1:0-5279 GCA_964509045.1 uncultured Akkermansia sp. | reverse complement strand
GCTGAAAGCCCCCTTTACCGCCGATACTTCATCGCCGCCTCGGTTCGGGACCGTACATGGAGCTTGGCATAGATCGTCTTCAGATATCCCCGAACCGTTTCGGTCCGAAGTCCGAGGGCGTCAGCGATCTCCTTGTTGGCAAAGCCTCGCGCAACATAATCCAGGACGTCCCGTTCCCGGGCACTGAGGTTCTCCGGCGAAGTCTCCGGCTTTCCGTCCTGGCGGAAGGACTGCACCACCTTGCGCGCAATATAACTCGACATGGGAGCACCTCCCCGATGGACCTCTTCAATGGCTCCAAGGATCTCCGCCGTGGTCGACCGCTTCAACAGGTAGCCCGATGCCCCCATCTGCAATGCCTGGAAGATCCGATCGCTGTCATCATACACCGTGAGCATCACGACGTGCAGTTCGGGTTCCATGGATTTCAATCTCCGCACACATTCCACGCCGGAGATGCCGGGGAGATTGATGTCCATCAACAACACGTCCGGACACCGACGCGGCCATTGCTCCAACGCCGCTTCCCCGGAACCAAACGTGGCCACGCATTCGAAGCCGTCCGATTCAGCAATCAGGCGGGCGAGATTCTCGCGGACCGGACCGTCGTCCTCCACGATGGCGACACGGATGTTCATGAAGCTCGATGGGATGTTCGGGGCAGGCGAAGTTGGAACCGTAGAGTGGTGCCGGATCCGGGCACGCTCTCCAGGGCGCAGGTGCCGCCAAGATCCTCCATCCGGCGCCGCATGTTCCCCAGCCCGTCATGGCGCCCTTCTCCATCCTTCCGGACGGGCAACCCGCACCCGTCATCGGAAACCATCAGGGACAATTCATCCCCGGCAACGACCAACCCCAACCTAACCTCCGTGGCCCGGGCATGACGGACCACGTTGTTCAAGGCCTCCTTCACCACCAACAGCAGGTGATGCCTCACCTCGGCCGAAAGCTCGCGCTCGGCCACTGTCGTCGGCAGGTCGAGTCGACAGCGCAATCCGGCTTCCCGCAGGAATTCACCGGCAAACTGCGCGAGATAATTGATGAAGTGATCCAGCGTGTCGTTCTGCGGATTGATCGCCCACACGATGCTGTCCATCGACCGCACCGCTTCCCGTGCCGTGGCCGAGATCCGCCGGAGATCCGTCTGCAGGACTTCGGGCTGGTTCCAATGATTTCGTCCCAACTCGGTGAGCAGGGTGATGCGGGTCAGATTCGCCCCCAACTCGTCGTGGATGTCCCGGGCGATCCGAATCCGCTCCTGCTCCACCGTGTGGCGCTCCTCCAGTTGCCGCAATCGGCGGCGTAATCGACGCACGGCAGCAAAACGCACCACCCAACTGCTGCCCCCGATCACCACTGTCACCACCAAACCCCGGAACCACATCGTCTGCCAGGCATGCGGCAATACCGTGAACCGCAACGACGCCCCCTCCTCATTCCAGATTCCGTCCCGATTGCACGCCATCACCCGAAAGACATAGGCACCCGGAGGCAATCGGGTGTACACCGCCACCCGCTGGATTCCCGCAGCCGTCCAGTCCGTCTCCAAACCCTCCAACCTATGACGGAAACGGTTCCTCTCTGCGGCGTCCAGGCCCAACGCCGTAAACCGGAACTCGATCCGCTCCAACCCCGGGCCCAACTCCATCCCTTCCCTCACCGCAACCCCGTCCGCCCAGACTTCCTCCACCCGCACCGGAGGAGGTGTTTCCCGGGTCGTTATCTGGGCCGGATCCACCCGTACCACTCCCTTCACCGTCGAAAACCAAAGCCGGCCATCCCCGGTCCGCAATCCAGCCGGATGAAATCCCCCGGTGCACTCGAGGCTCTCCAATCCATCCGCCAACCCATACAGAATGGCGTTCACCCGCGCCGCATCGCCGTCGATCACCGCGTCAAAATCCCGCCGATCGACCCGGAAAACACCCCGATTGCATCCAAACCACAGATACCCCAGACCATCGTCCACGATCTGCGAGATCACCCCGTCCGGCAGTCCCTCCTTCATCCCGAAAACCCGGAGCCGCCCGCCCGCCCATCGCACCAAACCATTCCCGGTTCCGACCCACAACACCCCGTCCGGATCCCGATGCACGGTACGGATCCGGTTGCTCGGTAACCCCGTTGCCCGGTTCCATACCTGGATACCTTCGCCATCCGCGGGCACCCGCCACAGTCCGGATTCCAGCGTACCCACCCACAAACCTCCGTCCGGTTCACGCACCAGCGCGGTCACCCCGACGCCCGTCACCGCCGCCGTTCGCGCATCCTCTTCCCATCCCACCCCAACAAACCGCTTCAACCCTCCCTGCATCGTCCCCACCCAGACGCCTCCCACCCCATCCTCACACAACGCCGTCACGGCATCGTCATTCTCGGCACTCCGCACCGGATGGTTCTCCACCTCCCGATCCCGTATCCGAAACAACCCTCCATCCCAGGTTCCCACCCACAACGAGCCATCCGGGGCGGGCAACAGCGACCAGATGCATTGGTTGTCCAACAGGTAGTTCGCGTAGTACGCCTCGAACCGCCCATCCCGACCCACACTCAACCCCCCACAATTCGACCCCACCCATACCCGCCCCTCCACATCCTCCGCCAGCGACATCACCACGTTGTGTGACAACCCGTCCCGCGTCGTCAGTGTCGTCAGTCGTCGCGGCCGGATCCGGTTCAGCCCGCCACCCACCGTTCCCACCCACAGGTTGCCCTCCCGATCCTCATAAAGGGATCGTACCGAGTTGTCCGACAACCCGTCCTCCGTCGTGATCGAGGTGAAGTTGCCATCCTTCAACCGTCGCAATCCCCCGCTCGCCGTCCCCACCCACAAATTGCCGTCACGCGTCTCACACAAGGCCCACGCCGCATCCAGCAATTGTCCCGGTTGCTCCCGATACACCTCCGTCCTCCCCGCCACCTGGCACCCCACATAGCCGTTCACCCCCCCATACCACACCCGACCCGATCCCCCCACAGTCACCGCCAGCACCCCCGTGAACGCACTCGGATCCGGTCCCGTGGGACGACGCATTGGCAGCCTTGCTCCATCCAGCACGTGCATGCCCCGGATCACCACCCACAGATCCCCTTCCTGCCCCGTCGCCATGCCCTCCACCAACTCACCCAGATGAACCCCTTTCAAGACCCCGTCCCGCCACTGACTCAACCCCCGTGGCCCACCCGCGTGAATCGTCCCATCCAACCCCTCCGCCAGACACATCACCGTGTTTCCCTCCAAACCGTCCAATTCCGTCCAGGTCCGGAACTTCTCCCCGTCATACCGTACCATCCCGCCGCCGTCTGTCCCGATCCACAGGCTGCCATCCCGGGCACCCAACAGGCTCAACACCCGGGTATTCGGCAGCTCCGACCCCTCCCCGAACACCACAAACCGCACCCCGTCGAATCGCACCAAACCATTCAATGTCCCAATCCAGAGATAGCCATCCACGGTCTGGCAGATCGCCGTCACCGTGTTTCCAGGCAGCCCGTCCGAAGTCTGCCAGACATCAATCCCGTACTCCCCAACCCTTCGCCCGGATTCCACCGACAGCGTCGTCCCTGCAGGAGCAAAACGGTTGGCCAACGGACTCGTGATCGACATCCCCGTGTAACGCGCAGCCCTCCCCGTCAATGGTTGCCGATCCGCTCCCGATGCCACCGGACGCCACTCCCTTCCATCTTCCGACACCTCGATCCGATACGCGGTTGCCAATCGGTCAATGAAATGCCCTTCCCGATCCCGACCCCAGACCACCTGATCCACTTCCACCATTGACCCGAAATCGATCCGCACCCAAGCGCCCGCCACCCGATCCGCAATCCAACTCCGTCCGTTCCCGTACCGGCCGTCGTTCACCCCCTCCAATGTGTGGATCCCGTACCCCGCATAGGACCCCGAAGCACTGGCCTGCGCCCCACCCGATCCCAACGCCAGATTCACTCCGGGCCGGGCTGGCCCGTACACCTCCAGTTCATCCAGGCAGGGTTCCCCTCGATTCGTATCCTCCACCACAAACCGGATGTGGCGCGCCAGGACCGCCGGAAACCTTTCCACATTGCGTCGCGGATGCACTGGTTCCCGCAGAATGGTTCGCGGTTCTGCATCCTCCGCAGCCAGATCAGCCGGATGCACAATCCAAGACATCCCGAGACACCAACACAGCACCAACCTGGTGCTCACCCGCCAACGCGCCCGCCCGATTCCTTCACAACCCGGCTTCAAGGGTCCATTTATGCGACGGGCTGCTGATCCAAATCAATGCCCCCGAGAATGGGTGACTGCGACACGGCGACACATCAGCCGATGCCGATCAACCCGATCATGCTGCCACCCCACGGCTGCCAGGCTCTTCAGCGCTGGGGAAACATCCCCGCCATCCAGCCTCCATCCACGCACAATGCCGCCCCCGTCACGTAACTTGCCTCGTCGCTCGCGAGGAACAACGCCGCGTGGGCGACCTCCTCCGGCTTGCCCATTCGACGCTGCGCCTGGGTGGAACACATCTCCCGATAAGCCGCCTCCGGATCCGGATACTCCTTCAGCCGCGCCTGGACAAACGGGGTCTCCGTCCGACCCGGACAGATGCAGTTGACCCTGACCCCTGAAGTCGCGTGATCGAGGGCCGCGCATCGGGTCATCCCGACCACGGCATGCTTGCTGGCCGTGTAACCAAACCGATCTACCAAACCTTCCAGACCCGCCGTCGATGCCATCACCACCACCGATCCTCGCCCTCGCTCCACCATTCCCGGGATCCACGCCTTCAAGGTCCGGAACACCCCATGGACATTCACCGCAAAGACCCGCTCCAGATCCGCCACCGTGGTCGTCAGCAGGGTCCCCACATGCCCCACCCCGGCATTCGCCACCAAAACATCCACCACCGGCACCCGCTCCATCGCCGCCGCAAACTCGGCATCCGAGGTCACATCCAGCGCCAAGGCATCCGCCGTTCCTCCCTCAGCCCGGATCCGATCCACGGTGACCTGTGCCCACTCCACCCGAACATCCGCAACCCACACATGGGCTCCTGCCCGTGCAAAGACTTCGGCGATGGCCTGCCCGATCCCGGACCCAGCGCCGGTGACCAATGCTGTTTTGGCAACCAATGAGAATGGCATGCGCCAACCCTGATCCATCCTCGAACCATTGAACAGCCGGCGCGATACTCCCGGCGCCCCCAACCCCCTCCCTCTCGTTTCAGGGACAGGCTCCATTCCCGGACCAGCCCCACGACCACTATTTCCCAGAGCCTGTCCCCATTTGGTGACCC
>CAZDYB010000116.1:3611-10487 GCA_964509045.1 uncultured Akkermansia sp. | reverse complement strand
GTGGGGATCGGTACGGCGTCGGGATTCTATCGCGCCACGAATGTCTGGGAGGTGGAGTTGCAATTCAGCGCCCGGGAATGGGAGGCGCTGCAACCCATCCCGAACCGACCTTCCATTCCCCTGGGTCAGGCGCCCGACAGGTTTCCGCTTCGGAATCCAGAGGCGCCCCGGAACGGTCTGGCCGGGGTGGTCGGCATGGGGCAGCCGTGGTCCAGTGGCCGGGTGACCGTGGGCGGCCAATTCCATTCCAACGTGGCGATCCGCCTCAAGGGAAACGGGACCTTCATTGGCTCGCTGGGGACTTATAAAAAGCCGTACAAGCTGGATTTTGGGCGTGGGGCGGCGGGACGTCGGCTGGCTGGTTTTGAGGTGCTCAACCTCAACAACCTGAACGGCGACTTCTCGGGAGTGAGCGATGCGATGGCCTATGGGTTTTATCGCAAGGCCGGCGTGCCTGCGCCGCGGACCGCCTTCGCCCGGCTGCTGCTCGGTATCGAGGGAAGGTTCCACCGGCGCCCGCTGGGGTTGTATGTGTTGGTGGAATCGGCTGATGAACATTGGGCGCGCGATGTGTTCCCGGGGCGTCGGATCTCCCTTTTCAAGCCGGTGACCTACGAACTGTTCTCGGATCTGGGGACCAATTGGTCCGACTACGAAGGCATCTACGATCCAAAGACTCCCCTCACCGAGGCTCAGCAACAGCGGGTGATGGAGACGGCCCGGTTTGTCACATCGGCCACTGACGATGAGTTCGCTGCCCGCGCCGGGGAACATTTCGATCTCCCCGAGGTTGCCCGGTTCATCGCGGTGACTTCATTGCTGTCCAGCTACGACGGATTCCTTTCCAACGGCCAAAACTTTGTCATGTACCTGGACCAGGACGATGGACGTTTCGGGCTGGTTCCGTGGGATCTCGACCGGGCGTGGGGTGAATTTCCGCTGATGGGAACCCGGGTCGAACGGGAGACGGCAAGCCTCCGGCATCCCTGGGTCGCCGATCACCGGTTGATGGAGCGGTTGTTTGCCGTTCCGGCGTTCGCCGAGATCCATGGACGCGAACTCCGCCGGATCCATCGGGAGTTGTTCGATGTTGTGCGGCTTCGGGAACAGGCGCGTTACCTGGCTGCGATCATCCGGCCGACCGTGCTGGAGGAGAGTGACTATCGCATCGACCGATTTGATCGTTCGCACGGGGAGGAATGGCCGGAGACGGAGCCTGAGCCCAACATATCCGATCCTTTCCGCCCGGTGCATCGCATCCACCGCTTCCTGGTGAAGCGGGGTGAATCGGTTGAGGCGCAGTTGGAGGGGCGGGAGGTGGGGCATGTGTTCCACCGGCGCATGCAAATCCCGAACTCGGGCAGAGGTGAAGCGGGGCAGTAAGCGGGCTGGGGAACGATCCCTGCGGATGCCGGAAGGGGTGGTGGTGGCGCGGAATGCGAGACGGCCGGACCGACGCCTGTCAGGATCGCCAGAAGACATCGGCGGCTCCATTCGCTGGCGGGTCGGCGATGGGGAACGCCAGCCATCGGGCTTGGCCGTGCCCGATGATTGCGCCGAAGGCGACCAACGGTTTCATGTCGCCAGGGGTTTGCGGATGGAATCCACGAGTTCCCGGACTGCCCGTGCGTTCCTGTGGATCTGGTCCCAGTTGCCACCGGAGATCAGGTCCCTGGGGGCGATCCACGATCCGCCGAGAGCGATCACCGAAGGTTCGCGGAGATAGGATTCCGCAGAAGGGAGCGTGATGCCGCCCAGCGGCATGTAACGAACGCCGAGATGCGCGAAGGGAGCGGTGGTGATGCGGAGGTGACGTGCGCCTCCGAGGGTTTCGGCGGGAAAGTATTTCAGCAGGCCACAACCCAATCCCAACGCCCGGTCGATCTCCGTTGGCGTGCAGACTCCCGGAGCAAAGGGAAGTCCTGCGACCTGCGCCGCCCTCACCACATCCGGGTTCAATCCGGGTGCCACCCCGAACGTCGCCCCGGCATCCGCCGCCGCCTGTACCTGGTCGGCCTCCAGCAGCGTCCCGGCTCCGATACCCACCGTCGGGAACGCCTGGCGGATCCGTCGGATGCACTCCAGTGCCGCCGGGGTGCGGAGGGTGAGTTCGATGAGGTCGATGCCGCCTTCGAGCAGCGCCGCGGCGAGGGGTTCCGCGTGATGCGGGTCATCGACGATGACCACTGCCACCGCGCCGGTGGATTGGAGACGGGAACACCATGGCTCGGGGAAATGCAGGTTCATGGGGTCACGATGATGTCCGGTTTCAGATTCCATCAACGCGATTCGTGATGTTCGACGCGGATCATCACCTCCTGATCGGAGAGGGATGCGAGGAGATCCTGGACCGAGCGGGTCTGGCCTGGCAGGACGAGGTCTGGGGCGAGTTCGTGGAGGGGTTCGAGCACGAAGCGACGGAGATGGGCGCGCGGATGGGGAAGGGTGAGAAGGGGTGTCTGGCTGAGTTGCCCGTCCCAGTGGATGAGATCCAGGTCGAGGGGACGGGACTCATTGAGGATCTTCTTGGGTTGGCGGCCGAACTCCCGTTCGAGTTCCTGGAGGGAGGCGAGAAGTCGTTCCGGGGTGAGGTTGGAGGGGGTGCGGAGTTCCACCATGGCATTGACGAACAGCGGCGAATCCGGGGGGCAATCGACCGGTGCGCTGGTCCAGAGGGACGAGCGGAGGATCGGTTGGGCGGAGAGTGCCTGGAGTCGGTCCATGGCGGAACGGATCAGGCGGGGTGAATCCCCGAGGTTGGATCCGAGTGCGACGAAGGCCCTGGGAAGATTCATGGCGATGCCGTGCTTCAACGGTCGCGCAGGCCGAGGACATCCTGCATGTCATAGATGCCGGGAGCGCGGTGATGGATCCAGTTGGCGGCGCGGAGTGCACCATTGGCGAAGGTGTCGCGATTGCTGGCCTTGTGGGTGAGTTCGACGCGTTCGCCATTGGCGGCGAACAGGACGGTGTGGTCGCCGACGACATCGCCGCCGCGAAGGGCATGGATGCCGATCTCGGAGGCGGTGCGTTCGCCGGTGATGCCCCTGCGACCGTGTCGCAGGGCGTCGGCGAGTTGGAGATTGCGGACGTCGGCGAGGATTTCGAGCAGGGTGGTGGCGGTGCCACTGGGGGCGTCCTTCTTGAGTCGATGATGCATCTCGACGACTTCGAGATCGAAGTCGGGTCCCAGGATCTCGGCGGTCTTGCGGGTGAGCCAGAAGAGGGTGTTGACCCCGGTGGAATAATTGGAGGCCCAGACCATGGGAATGCGGAGGGCGGCCTGACGGATGACGGATTTCTCGGCTTCGTCGTGGCCGGTGGTGCCGATGACCAGGGCTTTGCCGGCCTCGGCACAGGTCCGGGCGACGCCCGGGGTGACATGGTGCAGGGTGAAGTCGATGACCACATCGGTGTCGGCGAGGTGATGTTCGAGGGAATCTCCGGCATCAATGGCTGCCGAGACGTGGAGCGCAGGAAAGCGTTGGGCGCATTGGAGCAGAGCCTGGCCCATGCGACCGCGGGAACCGTTGATGAGGATGCGTGTCATGTGCGGGGGCAAGTGAACCGGAAGGTGAAGCGGGCCGGGAGTGAATTGTTCCGGACTTGGGCCGGGGGCGAATGGACGAGATGGGAGGCGGGGGCTGTGCCGCCGGTTATTTGTTTCAAACACGGCTGGATTCCCCCCAGTTTCCGGCGTGCCGCAACGCGTCACCAGTGATTCGTCCGCGCCGCGGCGCTTCCCCTTGTTCCCTTCCACGATGTGGAGTGCGGTGCAGGGGGCGCGCGCGGCGTCGGAAAGTGAGGCCCTGCAGGCGTTGGAACAGCTTGCGGTCGCCTACTGGCCGCCACTCTACGCCTTTGCCCGGCAGCGTGGCGCGGACCACCACGGTGCGGCCGACCAGGTCCAGGGGTTCTTCGAGCATCTGCTTTCGGGCGAGGTGCTGGGGCGGGTGGAACGGCGGGAGAACCGCTTCCGCAGCTTCCTGCTCGCGGCCTTTCAGAACTGGCTGGCCAACCGGCATGAGCGGGCCGTCGCACAGAAGCGGGGGGGCGGCGCGGTTCATGTCACGCTGGCGGAGTTGAATTCGGCGGAATCCGGTCTGGCACTGGTGGCCGATGAAACGCCTGAGCGTTGTTTCGACCGCCGCTGGGCCCGTGCGGTGTTCGATCATGCGGTGGCGCGCCTGGACGCCGAGAGTGCCCGGAAAGACCGGCCGGAATTCTTCGCGGAACTGCGGCGCCGCCTCACGGGCCCGCAGGCGGCCAGCCCGGACTGGGAGGAGGTTGCGGTGCGGTTCGGGATGAATGCCAACGCGGTGAAGCAGGCGGCGCATGCGCTCCGGCAACGGTTGGGCACGCTCCTGAAACAGGAGGTCCGTTCGGTGGTCAGCACGGATGCGGACCTGGACGACGAGCTTCGGTATCTGGTCCAACTGCTCTCGGCGCCGGCGGATTCCGCCTAACTTCACCCGGTTTTTCTGGTGAGTACCGACGCTGACATGAAGCCCTCCAAGCCGGCCCTCCGTTGCCCTGACTGTTCGAGCCGGTTGGAGCCGGACGGCGTGTGCCTCGCCTGTTTCTTCAGGGCAGCGGCGGAGGCTCCGCTCGACCCGGAGGACCTCGCCCCGTCCCGCCACGACCTGCCGGGCTTTGCCGCCATCGGAAAGATCAAGCTGCCCTGCGAGTTTGCGCGCCATCGGCTGTTGCGGGAGTTGGGCAGCGGCGGCATGGGCGTGGTGTTTGAAGCCGAGGATCTCCGGCTCAAGCGCACCGTGGCCCTCAAGTTGATCCGTTCCGCCGCATTCGCCCGGCCGGAGGAGATGGCCCGCTTTCGCGCCGAGGCGGAGACCGTCGCGCGGCTGGATCATCCGCACATCGTGCCGATCCATGAAGTGGGTGAATGCGACGGCCAACCCTTCTTCACCATGAAGCTGCTGCCCGGCGGTACGCTTGCGGAGAGGCTGAGGGCCGGTCCGTTGCCGCCGCGGGAGGCCGTGATGCTCCTGGCAAAGCTCGCCCGGGCCGTGCAGCACGCGCATGAGCGCGGGGTGCTCCACCGTGACCTGAAGCCGGGCAACGTCCTTCTCGATGCGGCGGGCGAGCCGCTGCTCATGGACTTCGGTCTCGCCAAGCTCGCCGACGGGCTCGGCGCGCCGCAATACATGTCGCCGGAACAGGCGCGCGGTGGTGCGCGTGATGTCACGGTGGCCAGCGATGTGTGGGCGCTGGGCGTGATGCTCTACCAGATGTTGAGCGGGCGCGTCCCGTTCGACGCGGAGAACCACCAGGAGATCTTCCGGCGGATCCTGGCGGAGGAACCCACTTCGATGGCGGGGAAGGTGATGCGTCATCCGTCGTCGGCAGCTGGAGAGGGTTCCTCGAATGCCGGTCCTTCATCCCGCCCCGATCCGGACCTTTCCACCATCGTCCTCCGGTGTCTGGAAAAGGAGCCGGCCCGTCGGCTTCCCAGCGCTGCGTTCCTGGCCGAGGAGCTGGAGCGGTGGCTGGCCGGGGAACCCATCCGCTCGCGTCCGGTCAGGCCGATGGAGCGCGCCTGGAAATGGGCCCGGCGCCACCCGTCCCGCGTCGCCGCGTTGACGGTCATCGTGGTTTCCCTGCTCGCCGGCAGTGTGACCAGCCTCGTCCTCTGGCAGCGCGCCGAGGCCAGTGCCGCCGAGGCCCGGCACGCGCGCGACGCGGCGGAAGCGGACGCCTACTTCGCCACCGTCGCGAATGCGCTTTCCGAGCGTGAGTGGTTTGATTTCGGCGCGGCGCGACGGACGCTGGCGGGCATTCCGCCGGAGCGGCGGGGCTTCGAGTGGCGGCTCGTGAACGGACTGAGCCGGGGCGATGAAGACTGGGTCGTGACGTTTGACGGTTCGACGCCGAAATGCCTTGCCGCGGACCTCGCGACGGATCGCCTGATCGTGCTCACGGAGGACCGGCGACTGCACGCGGTGGACCCGGACACTGGCCGCACCGCGCCGGTCGGCCGGGTGCCACGCCAGTCGACACCGAAGGGCGAGGTGCTGCATGGCTTCCGTGAATTGGGTTTCGCCCCCGACGGCCGGCACTATTTCGTGGTGGAGGGCAACCAGGTGTCCGTGGTGGAGCTGGCCTCCGGCGGGATCCTTTTCACCGGCGCGGTGTCGCGGGGCACGGCGTGCTGGCTGGATTCGGGGCGTTTGATCTTCGGGCAGCACACCTGGTCGGGGTTGGTCAGGACCGGGCCAGACACCTGGGCGGCGGGGGCCTGGATCCACGACCTGACGATGCGCACCACGACACCGCTGCCGCCGCGTTACCTCACGGGTCCATTCGCGCTTTCTCCGGACGGACGGCGGGTGGCGCTGGTCCGCGGCGGGTCTGAGGTCGAGGTGCATTCGTTGGCCGCCGGTTTCAACGGTCCGCCGGAGCAGACGTTCCGCTCCGATGGGGCGGGTTCGGTGAAAGGCATCGCCTTCTCCGCCGACGGTTCACGGCTCGCGGCCCACTGGCAGCAGATCTGGGACGGCGAGCCCGCCGGGTTGGATCCTTCCACCCCCAGCGGGCAGGGCGTCACCTCATCCATGGCGCGCGTGTTTGATCTCGCGAACGGGCGAACGGACTTCGAGCAGCGCTGGACGCCGCTGTCCGCCGTTGCCTTTTGTCCGGACGAACCGTTGCTGGTCCTGGCGGGTCGCGATCCGTGGCTGACGACCTGGCGTTACCTTGCTCCCCGGACGGCGACCGGCGCGTTTGACGACGGCGAGTCGGGAACCGGCACCCCTTACGCCCCGGGCGGGCCGTTCACGCCGCCGCTGCGCCTGTTGACGCGTTTTGCGGAGCACGGGCGCACGGGTTTCCTGTTCGGCCACGTCGGCGGGGCGGTCG
>CAZDYB010000116.1:0-3601 GCA_964509045.1 uncultured Akkermansia sp. | reverse complement strand
CCACGCCGCCTCCCCGCGCGCCCCGCACTTCCTCCCCGGAAAGCGGGCGCTGATCACCCTCAGCGACGATGGCACGGCGCGCCGCTGGCCGCTGGCCGCACGCGTCCCCTCCCGGCAGCGACGCAGCTCTGTGGTTTCGCTCGACCGCTGGTTTCATCCGGCTGCTTCGCCGGATGGCGCGCGTGTGCTTTACCAGGAAGCCGACGGGCTTTTCCGCCAGTGGCACCGTGATGCCAGCGGGGAGGTGCCTTATCCCGCCGGACAAGCCGGCCTGGCCGTGTTCAACGATGGGCGCGTGCTCACCCGTGTGGGCGAAACCGGCGAAGTGATCTGCCACGCGTCACCCGCCGCTCCGGACGGCAAAGCCACCCGCCCGACCGAACTGTGGCGGGCGCCGGGCGGATCGAGCATCCAAGGGTTCCACCAGGTCATCCACAGCGTCGTATCGCGCGACGAGCAACGCGTGGCCGTCCTCCAGCCGGGCAAGCTTCTTGTCGTGGACCTGGCCACCCGCACCACCCGCGACACCTCCGACCAGGGCATGCTTCACGGCAGCATCCCTGGCCAGTGCCTCGATGTTTCCCCGGACGGGCGGACCATTGCTGTCACCGGCTTCCAGGGCCGCCGCGCCCGTCTCTATCTGGCCGACGACCTGCGCAGGGAACCCGTCCGGTTTGTGCCGGCCGACGATCCGACTTCGCACGACAGCGCCTGCGCCTTCAGCCGGGATGGGACGCGCCTGTTCGTGGGCAACGAAGACGGATGGGTTCGGGTCTTCGACACCGGGACGCGCCAGGAACTGTTGGTCGAACGTTGGAAAGCCCACACCACGGAGATCACTGCGCTGGCCGTGTCCCAGGGCGGCGACCTCGTGGCGACGGCCGGTGGCGGTATCGTGGCGCTCTGGTCGGCGAACCTGGCTCCCGACCAACCTCGCCGCGAGCGGCTCAAGCTGGTCACCGGCCCGCAGCCCCGGAACTGGCTGCACTTTGGCCGCGACGACTCCGTGTTCCTCCATTGTGCGCCCGGCTGCCCGATCGAGGCCTGGGAAGCCATCCAGTAGCGGCGTGGAGGCATGGGTAGGGCGCAATTGGTGAGGTTTTTGGGGCGACAGCCGCCTGCCGCCCTGGCGGGGGTGAGACTGTCATCAACCAGGCGCCGCACCTTTCTCCCGTCCGGAACAAGATTTCTGCAAACACTGCCTAATCTCGCCCCGGGTTTCCTGTGGATACCGGTGATGATACAATTCCAGTCGCTGGACCCGTTGTCGGATGATTGCCGGCGTAGGTCGGTCTCAGGCGGCTTTCGATGTCTGTTTTCCGCGGGCATCCCGCACCTGGTGATGAGCTCCTGCCGGCCTCTGCTGCTTGTGCTCGCGCTGCTTTCGGTCGCACTTCCCGCGACGGCCCAGCTCCCTGGGCACCTGACCGGGCTCACGTTGAGCGACGGCACGCTGGAGCCCCCGTTTTCCTCGCCCATCTTTTCCTACACGGCCAGTGTGGCCAATGAGGTGACCCACATCACGGTCACGCCAACGGCGGACGATCTGTTCGTGCCACTGGGCACGGAGCCGCGATTGGCCGCGCCGAACGCGGCCCTGCTGAACATCACCGTGAATGGCCAGCCTGTGCCCTCCGGTGGAACCAGCGACCCGATTCCGCTGGATGAGGGGCCCAACATGATCGAGATCCGGGTTACCGACATTCTGGCATTCCCCACCTATTCCACCGTCAGGGCGGGTGCCCCGATGTCGTTGGTTTCGCCTCTTCGAGACGACATTGACGAGACCTACACGGTCACGGTGTTCCGGGACGTGGTACCGCCGCCGCCCGACATCACGCAGCCGATCCTGGGTCCAGTGAGCATGACGTCGAGCAATGCGGACCCGGCCCTGGCCGTGGCCGGCGACACGGTGACGGTGACCTTCACGGCCAATGAACCGATCCAGACACCCGACGTCACCCTGGCTGGCGCCGCGGCGATCCTCACCGATCTGGGTGGCAATCAGTGGAAGGCCACCTTGATCGTGACGCCGGGTCACCCGCAGGGACCGGTGGACTTCTCGATCAGCGCGATGGATCCATCGGGCAACTCCACGAGCGTCAGCTTCACGACGGACATGACCAGCGTGGTCATTGACAGCAACGCGCCCGTCGCAGTCGCAGACTCGCTGAACCGGCCGGACACCACGCGGGTCGCGAAGGTGCTCCTGTCTGGATTGCTCGGCAACGACACCAGCTACCCGCCCTTCCACCCGCTGACGATCAGTGCCGTGGGCAACGCCGTCCAAAGCGGCCCGGGCACGGCCACGGTGGCGATCTCTGGCGGCTTCGCGGTCTATACCGCCTCGGCGAACGACTCCGGCAACGGCAGCTTCGAATACACGCTCAGCGACGGCCCGGGCGGCCACACGGTCATCGGCACAGTCACGGTCACACAGACGTCCACCTCGATCGGTGGCGTCACTCCCAACCACCTCAGCCTCGTGCCGAACGGGAACGACTTTGTCATCACCTTCCTCGGCGTGCCCGGCGTCCCCTTCCGCGTGCAATACAGTTCCGTCGGCCCGCCCGACTACGTCTGGCAGGAGTTTTCCCCGCCGGCCAACCACACCGCCGCGCCCAACGGAGTGTTCACCTACACCGACGTCAACCCGCCCGCCCCCGTGCGCTTCTATCGCGCCGTGAGCGATCCTGAGCTCTGAACCCTGCTGACTGAACCCTGAACCCTGCCAACTGCCCTTTGAACATTTCCCGCCCATGAAACACCTCCTCATCGCCGCCGCCGTGCTCGCCGTCGGCTCCGCCCGCGCCGCGCTTGTCACCGAGATCTACACGCCGACGATCCTGACCACCGCGATCGCCGACAACCAACCGGTCCTCACCTCGTTCCTCACCACCGTCAACAACTCGGCGATCCAGGCGCTGACGGAGATCAGCATCAGCTTCGAACTGAGCGGCACCACCGCCGGCGCCGGCTTCGCCAGCGACATCTTCGCCTCGCTGCTGAAGAGCCCTGTGGGTGTCGCACCCACCGTAAGCGATCCCATGGCCGTCCTGCTCAACCGCGTCGGCATCACCGGCAGTGACCCCATCGGCTTCGGTTATGACGGCTGGAACATCGTCCTGCGCGACTCCGCTGCGACCGACATCCACGGCCAGTCCCTGGTAAGCGGCGTGCTGACCGGCACCTTCCAGCCCGACGGCCGGTCGGGGGCGACCGATGCGGGCCGGCCATTCCTGCTGGGCACCTTCAACGGTGGCGGTGGCAATGGCGACTGGCGGCTGAACGTGGGTGACCTGGCCCAGAACGGCTCGATGCAGCTGGTGGGTTGGAGCCTTTCCCTGACCGGCGAGGTGCCGGAAGCCTCGACCTGGGCGGCGGGTTTAGCCGTCCTGGGATTGCTGGGATGGAACTGCTGGCGCGCCCGTCGGCGCTGAGTCAGGACCCCATTCCGGGTTGATGCCCGGACGGAGCAGTGGGGGCGAAAGGGAGCAATGGGGTCGCGTCCAAACAATTGACCCTGGGCAGGTGGATGGAGATGGCCGGGGCCCGGAGGAGGTTGAAATGTCAACTATTTAGATGCGACCCCTTTGGCTTA
>CAZDYB010000115.1:0-10631 GCA_964509045.1 uncultured Akkermansia sp. | reverse complement strand
TGGGCCAGACCGAGAACACGATCGCTGCCGCCGTCCGCCGGATGCGGGACGAATTCCGCACCCTGCTCCGGCAAGAGATTGCCGACACGCTCACGTCAGGAGAATCCATCGATGATGAATTGCGCTACCTCCTGCGGTTGGTGGGTTGAAGAAGGCAAAGGGGTCGCATCTAAATATTTTACAATTGAAGCGGCCGCACGTTTTTCCCAGCCAACAAAAACGGTGCTCCACCCAGATGTAGGATATTTGGACGCGACCCTGATGTTGCCATCAACTTCGTCCCCGCCGACGTCTTCAACCCGAAGGGTTGGGAACCGGTAGCCAATACGGGCTCGCGAAGCGCACCCCGGGAACGGGTGTGAAATGTATACCTCCCCCGGATGGGTAGAGGCGCTGGTGTGTGGCCGCTCAGGTCATCGTTTTGGCCCCGGGAGTCCCTTCCCGCACCTCCAATCCGCACATTACGTTCTCCGGCATGAATTCGTCCTGTTCAGGTCGCATGGCACTCTTGACCCTTGTCCTCGCCCTCTTCGCCACCGGTTGCGCCAGGATCGCCGTGGGCCTGGCTCCCAGGCGCGCCGCCCAGGTACCCACCGAAGCCACCCGTCGGGGGGAAGCACTGATGTCGGAGGCGCTCCTCGACGGAGCCTACGACCGACTGCCTTCCCTGATCGAGGAGTTGACCCGACTTGCCGTCGACAACCCGCGCGACGGCCGTATCCACACGATGCTGGGCATGGCCCATCTGTGGCGCGTGTCGGAACGGGAACGGGATCCGCATCCGTCACCCCGGCTGACCGAGCACGTCGTCCTCGCACGCCATTACCTTGCCTCGGCGCGGACGCTGCTTCCCGAGGACGCCCGCGTCCATGCGTGGAGCGCCGGGACGGAACTGGCAACCGCGACGCTGCTCGACGACCAACGCGCACGTCGAAGGGCCTACTTCGACATGAAGGACTCGATACCGCGCTATCCGATGTTCAACCTCTTCTCTGCCAGCTTCGTCTTCTCCCGACTCCCCGCCACCGATCCGAAGTACCTGTCCGAGGTCGTCGATCCCATGTTCGAGGCGGTCCGCCTCTGCTACGGGAAAGCCGATGACTGGAAGTCACGACGCGCGGCCGTGGCTGCTGCGATGGCGAACCCCATCGTGACCAATGGGCCTGAACGCGTCTGCTATCCAAGTCCCGCCGCACCTCACAACATAGAGGGCTTCTTCCTCCACTTCGGCGACGCACTTTCAAAGGCAGGCCGGCTGGATGATGCACGTGAGGCCTGGGGATTGGCCTCGCTCGCACCGGCCTATGCGACATGGCCCTACCGTTCCGATCTGGAGGCGCGGATCGCGGATCCCGCAGGCCATTCCCGCGTGGCGCGAGCCGGCCAGCGGGGTGAAGGCATGATGATCACGTCGCGGGTTTCCTGCTCCGGTTGCCACCAGCGATGACCGTCCACACCCGGCACCCTCACCCGGTGGATCTGAACCCGTTGTTCACGTGTCGGAGGGGTCTTGGGAGAGGAATCCCGGAAGCGCGACGCGGCGATACTCACCAGGCGTGTCTCCGGTCCAACGACGGAAGGCACGGTGGAATGCCCTGACTTCGGAGAAGCCCAGAACGAAGGCCACTTCCGCGATGGACTGCCGCCGATCAGCGAGGCGCTCGCGGGCGATCGCAACGAGTGCCCCGTCACGGACCCGGTCGAAGGTCAGGCCCTCCGCGGCCAGTCGTCGTCGGAGTGTGCGCGATGAGGTCGCGAGTGCGCGGGCCACCGTGTCCATGGTCGGGAAACCACGCGGCAGGGAACCCACGATGGCCTCGTGCACCCTCGCCTGCAGCGTCGGCACCGATGGCATGGCCGACAGGACCATGGCAGCGTTGCGGGCCAGCAGCGAAGCCACCAGCGGATCGGCGCGTCGACTCGCCGCACCGAGTACTCCCTCATGGAGCAGGACAGCCGCCCGAGGGGCCTCGAATCGGGTCGGGTGCGGATAGGCCGACGCCCATGGCGGTGATGCCCATGGAACCTCGATCCCCCGCACGGCCGCGCCTCCGACCAACTCATCCAGTCGGGCAGCCGTGTAGTGCAACCCGAACTCGAAACTCGCGATCCTGAACCAGTCCGGGAGAGCCGGAGCGGGGAGGAGTTCGAGCGCGTTTCCCTCCAGCCGGAACCGGCCATTGGGAGTGACCAGGCACGAGTAGCGGGTCAATGCCTCGATGGCCTCTCCGAGCGTGGCGCACGCAGCCGTGGTGCAGTCAAGAAGGGGGAAGGTGCCAAAGGGGCAGCGTCGGCCCGACATCACCGCAAAGTCAGGGCGCCGGGTGATGACCCTCCGAAGCAGCTGCGCATAAGCGGTCCTCGACACAAGGTGGGCGGGACTCTCGTCGATGGACTTCAGGGAAAGCCCGGTTTCGCCAAGCTCCTCATCGGGGTCGAGACCCAACGTGCGAAGGCCCTCGAAGATCCATCGGAGCGCCGATGCCGGAATCTCGGTTTCGGCGGATGCGGGTGTCACGGGTGGGCCTGGAGCAATTCCTGCCTGCGCCTGCCCGGTTCGCGTTGCCCCATCGCGGATGTCCATCGATGAAGAGGACCATGGAGACACCTCCATGAAGTGTACAGTTGAAGTCCGCGAGGAGCCGGCCAGAGCCAAATGTAAACTATTTAGACACGACCCCATTGTGTTCTCGACCCCATTGTCTTCTTTCCGCTCCCGCTGTTCGACTGGGGTCGTGGCCGGTTGAAGGAGGCGCGGTCCGAGGCGGCGGCGTCGCAGGCGCGGGCGGAACGCACCGCACTCGAGGCGGAGTCCGCTCTCCGCGGGCCCATGCCGGGTTGACGGCGTCGCTGCACACGCTGGAGCGATACCGGACCGAGTTGCTGCCCCGGGCGGGCGTGGTCTTGAAGGTGGCCGAGGCGCGGTTCGAGGCGGGCGACTCCGGTTTGTCGGAGGTGTTGACTGTCCGGAGCGAGTGGGCGGCGGTGCACCTGGCGTATCTCGAACTGCTGCGGGATGCGATGGAACACTGGCTGGGGTTGTCGGCGTTCTCCGGGGCCGGCGGGGCACCGTGAGCATGCTGGTGCCGCCCGGCAGCCGTGGGCACAATCAGCCTCGTGGTGACGAGACCCATGAATTCGCCCGCGACAGGCCGCCCGAGACTCCTCCTGATCACGGAGCGTTTTCCTCCCGACATCGGCGGGGTCGCGAGGAGCGCGGCGCGCATCGCGGGGAGCCTGTCCGCCGCGGGGGCGGAGGCGGAGGTGTTCACCTGGACCCGGATGCTGCCGCCGGGCCGGATGGAAAGCATCGACGTGGACGTTCGCGGCACCGGGCGCGGGAGCGTGCGTGTTCACCGGCTCGGGGTCTTTGCCGCCCAGGATTTCTCCCTGCAATACAGCATGAACGTGCTGGAGTGGCTCCAGCTTGAGCACCGCTACCAGCTGATCTGGGGCCACTACGTCTCCCCGGCGGGCTTCCTCGCGGTGCTGATGGCCGAGCGGGCCGGGATCCGGTCGACGGTCAGCGCCCGTGGCAATGACATCGATCGCCTGATGTTTCCCCCCGGCGACTTTTCGCGGCTGCTCTGGACGCTCGGCCGGGCCGGTTCGGTGACGGCGGTTTCGTCGGACCTCGCGGGCAAGGTGCGGATGTTGCTCGGTACCGGTCCGGCGCCGGTCGTCCTTCCCAACGTGGTGGATCCCGACTTGTTCGTGCCCGGCCCGCCCGATCCCGTGTTGCGGGCCGGGCTCGGCATCGCAGACGACGAGGTGGTCCTCGGTTTCTGCGGTGAACTCCGGCAGAAGAAGGGGCTCGTGCACCTGCTCCAGGCCCTGGTCGAGGTGCGGTCTGTGCGTCCCGCGTGTCTGCTCGTCATCGGCGAGGTCCGGACCCGCGACCAGGCCCAACTCTCCACCTTCCTCGCAGAGCATCCCGAGACGGCCCGCCGCATCGTCGTCACCGGCCCCCTGGAGGATCCGGCCGAGGTCGCGCGCCGACTGCGGCTGTGCGACCTGGTCTTGGTGCCTTCGCTTTGGGAAGGCATGCCAAACGCGCTGCTGGAGGCGATGGCCTGCGGCCGGGTCGTGATCGCCAGCGATGCCGGCGGCATTCCCGAGGTGGTCCGGCACGGCGAGAACGGGGTGTTGATCCCGAAGTCGGAGCTCGGGCGGTTGGGGGCGGCGGTGCTGGAGGTCCTGGGTCTTCCGTCCACCCGGCGGCAGGAAATGGGCGAGGAAGCCCGCCGGCACGTGCTCCAGCGGCATCACCCCGATACCGAGGTGGCTTCGCTGCGGCACTGGCTGTCCGACCAGCTTCCGGGCGGTGGCAGCAGCCCGGCGTAGGCGTCCACCAGACGCGCGCTCTGGTGACGCCAGGTGAACTGTCCCTCCACCTTCGAGCGGGCGGCGGCGGCGAGGCGTGCGCCCAGGTCCGGGTCCGCATGCAGGGCCCGGATGCCTTCGGCGAGGGAGCGGGCGGAGCCGGGCCGGACCAGGATCGCCTCCGTTCCCCCGACGACGAGTTCGCGGACGACTGGAAGGTCGCTTGCCACGAGGGGGGTTCCGCAGGCCATTGCCTCCAGCACCTTCAAGGGACAGCAGCCCTGCTCGAGGTTACGGTCGTTGGGCATGAGGGGAGCGATGACGAGATCGGACGCGTGGTGAAGTGCTGCGAGTTCGCGCTGGCCGACGGGTGGCCTGAGCTCCACCCGGTCTGCCACCCCGAGATCCTGGGCCCGGGAGAGGATGGCATCCCGCTGCGAGGCGCGGGCGGGGCCGACCAGCAAAAGGCTGGCAGGGGTATCCGGCGCGAGCAGGGCCATGGCATCCAGTGCGACCCAGATGCCCTGCCATGCCGAGAGCGTGCCGCTGTAGAGGACGCGAAGATTGCGGGAATGGCGCGACGACGGATCGCGGCGGGTGAACACGTCGGTGTCCACGCCGTTTGGGATCACCCGGATCCGAGCCCGGTTGACCCCGCGCGACTCCAGGAACCGGGCGTTGGTCTGGCTCACGGTCAGCACCAGGTCCGCCGCCTCGAGGCAGCACTGCTCCTGCCGGACCAGCTTGGCCATGAGTTCGGGGTCATCGACGACGGCGGGGTAATGATACTTGAGCTCGATGGAAGGCAGGCCGTTCACCTCGAACACCAGGTGACGGCAGAGATGCTCCTTGTGGCTGGCCACCGGGTAACCCTCGAAGGGAGACCGGAAATGGTACACGTCGGGTCGACGTCGACCCCACCAGGCGCGCAGGTGCGAACGGAATCCAAGAACTCGCTCAATGAGCGTGCCTCCGTGCGCGGGCAGGGCGTGCTGGGTCACCCCGGGCGCATACGCCATCGGCGGGGGCGGCGCCAAACGGTGAAGCCCGTTTGCCGGCGTGCCCGGGCTGGGCGGGGGCGCCACCGAGACGAGGTCGACGCTCCGGAATGCGCCGCCAAGGGCGCGGGTGAATGCATCAATGTGGACCGCGGCCCCCTTGGGTGCGGGTACTTGATCGAACGCGGCGTAGACAATTTCCGACACTTGAGGATCGACTTGGCGGCGGCGCCCACCTTTTTATGATGGGCAGAAGCCCCCCTTCACCATGGCCCGAGCAAGGATATTGTGCACCCAGTGCATGCGGCCGGTCGAGTACGACTCCAACGCGGGCGGTTCTGTCCAGTGCCCTTCCTGTGGCTCGACAGGGCAGGTCTCCGGTGGTGCATCGAGAGCCCATTTCTCCTCCGGGAATCCCGACGGCTTCCAGCAGTACGTGAAGAGCCGCATCTACCAGGCGACCGGAGCCGCGAACGGGATCCTCGCCGAAATCGACGCCATCCGGCAGTTGGACGCGTCGAAGGAGAAGCTCAAGAAGGTCTGGGGCGGCATCGCCCTCATCCCGCTGGTAATCGGCATCGGGCTCGCGTGTCTGCAGTTCATTCCCGACGAGCCCCGGTTCCCCGTGGTCGCGTTCACGATCATGATGGTCGTCGCGGCGGCGGGCTTCATCTTCTCGTTGTACAAGTACATTCAGCATAGCCGGCTGGATGTTCCGAACTGGCGCTACGAGACCGCCGCGGCGTTGATCAGGATGCTCGACACCGACATGGTGCCCGGGGCCGAGGTGGAGATCCGGCTCGACCTTCGGGAGCCGACCCACAAAACCAAGGGCGGGCGAAAGGGCAGGAGGGGCCGCGTGTCCATTCAGCGTTACTTGGACCGCTGGCTGAGCCTCGACGGGCGCCTGGCGGATGGTACCCGCTTTGGACTTCAGCTGGTGGAAAAGGTGGAGCAGCGGGTCAAGCACAAGCGGAAGAGTTCGGTCACCAAGGAACGCTGCGTGCTGGGCGCCAAGCTGCTCCTCTGGCCGAAGGAGAAACGCTACGGTGCCCTGGATCCGCTTTCCCAACGGCTGGACGAGGCGGTGCGACTCCCTGAATGGGCCCGGATGGCGGGCGTGTCGGTTGCCTCCGATGTCCTGCGGCTCGATGCGATGAGCGATCGCGGGGCTTGGAACGACAAGCCGCGGTACCGTCAGCCAGCCGAGCCGGACTCGAAGGATCCGCGTCCGGTGGCCGTGGATCTCGCCGCCATGATGTTCCTGAGCCTTTACCATGGCCTCAATCTTCTGCGTCAGCGGGCCGACGGCAGCCGTGGGACCGATGCCGCATAATCCGATGAAATCCTTCCCCCCGTTCCTCCTTGTCGTCCTGTGGCTCGGCCTGCTTTCCGGGGCTGGATCCGGGTGCCGCAAGCCTGCGGAAAGCGAACCGTCGCCCGCCGCTGGCAAGGCGGGCCAGGCCGCTCCCACGACCACGGTGGCGGCCGGCAAGATCAAGGTGAAGGACGGTGCCGGGGCGGTGGCCTTTTCCCTCAAGCCCAAGGCGGACGGCGGCAAGCTGGTCGGCCCGGATGAGGCCGAGATGGCCCGCTTCAACCGCAATGGCGACAAGCTCAAGGTGAAGACCGCCACCGACGAAGTGATCGGCTACGTGGTCGGGGCCGGCGACAGGTTCAAGGTGACCGGGCCGGACCAGGCCGAGGTCCGGTTCAAGCTCATCCGCCAGGCAGACGGCGACTGGAAGCTCGAGGACGGCAAGGACACGCTCCTCCTGCGGATCAAGAAGCGGGATTACGGCTTCGAGATCGAGGACGCCGGGGACCGCAGCCTCTCCAAAACCAAGCTGAAGGAGGGCAAGACCTCCCTGCGTGACGCCGCCGATCGCACCCTCTTCTCCACGACGGATGCCGTCCGCCCCGAGGCGTTCGCCTGCCTCGGGTTGGATCGGATCGAGGACCTCCGGATGCGGGTTGCGCTTCTGGAGGTCCTGAACACCGCGCCCCCGTTGAACTGAGTCCAGACCGCCCCTCCATGCCACTCGACGAACAGACCCCCTCGGACACCTGCCAGGAAAGCGCCGGCTTCCTCTTCAAGCACCCGTGCGGTTATCTCGCCGAATCCACGTGCGGGACGTGCGGGAAGGCCCTGTGCAGCCGTCATACCCGGTGTCAGCCGGAAGGGGTCACCTGCATCGCCTGCGGACGGCGCACCGGTTCCGCCGGATCGACCCGCGGGGATCGTTACGATCCCTACGAGTACTCGTCCTCTGGCTATCCCGGCTACGGCTATTACGGGCCAGGGCATTGGGGTTCCTGGTGGTTCCTCTCCGGAAGCTCGCACCGTCATGACCGCCACGATTTCACGGAGGCCGATTCCGCGAGCCTGGTGAACGAGGGCGACGCGAACTTCGAGCAGGCCATGGGGGAGAGTTGAACCCCACGCCCTCAGCCCCGGTGCGATCCGTGTCCTCTGCGGATCCCAGTGCGGTTCCCGGATTGGACGGATGCCGGTGGCTGGTTTACGCGCTGGGTGGCGGGCTCGGGCACCTCACCCGCTCCCTTGCCCTTGCGCGGGCGGCTGTCCGTGCAGGGCATCAGGTCCGGATCCTGAGCAATTCTTCCGCCGCGCATCGGCTTCCCCTTGGCGGAGACGAGTGGGCGGGAATCCGGGTGGAGACGCCCCCCGCGGGTTGCGTCGCCCGTGAAGACATCGCGGGCTGGGTTGGCGGAGTATTGGGAGCCGGCGACTACGAGGTGTTTGTCGTGGACACCTTCCCACGGGGCTTGGCTGGGGAGTTGTTTGAACTCCTCGATGGGATCAAGGCGGTGCGGATCCTTGTCCACCGTGACCTGACAACCCGTTACGTCGAACAGTTCGGCCTGCGTGAGGTCGTGCGGCTCTACCACGGCGTGCTCGTGCCGGGAGAGCCGGCGCCCATGGACGACGTTCCCCATGCCATCCACACCGCCCCTTGGCTGTTGCTGGACGCCGCGGAGCTGCCGGATCGTTGCACGGTCCGGATGAAGCTCGGCGTCCAGGATGCCGGCAAGTCGCTGGTGGGAGTGGTCCGATCAGGCCGCCCGGATGAGGAGGCACTGGCGGGTCGGGTTCTTGCCCGGCTGAGACAGGTCTCGAAGGCCCGGATCCTTGAATTTCGACCGTTCGATCCGGTGCCATCGGAGCCTCCGGATTCGGATACCGTGACCGTGTGGCCCCTGCTCCGGGTGATGCCCGGCTTGGACGTTCTCGTGGGGGCTGGGGGCTACAACACGGTGCAGGAAGCGCGGGCGATCGGGGTTCCGTATTTCGGATTCGCCCACCGGCGGTTGTATGATCGGCAGGACCGACGGTTGCGGCCCGGAGAACGGGTGTGGGACGAGGACGATGCCGTGGCGCGGGTATTGGAGCGCCTGGGGCGGCCGCGACCGGTTGCAATGCCCATCGGCTATCGAAACGGAGTGGGGGACGCAGTCGCGATGATTGACCGGTTGCTGAAGCGGGGAAGAAGGGGTTGAGGCCCGCCTTCGCCCTTCGGGCTAAGGGAAGCAATGGGGTCGAGTCTAAATTGTTGACAATTGAACCAACCGCGCACCGCTCCCATCCGTCGGGAACGGCCCCCGCTCAAATGTAGAATATCCAGACATGCCCCTTTGTGCTCCTCCCTCGGCCGTGTTTGCTCATCCGATCGGCACGGGCGGCTCCTCCCTGCTCCTCCGTGCTTCGCTTCCCCACCGAAAAATATTTTCAGTTTCCGCGTCATATCCTTCCCGAAAAGACGCTTTGCACACCGGAACCGCCGTTGTCGCCATGCACTGGATGCCTTCGACTCAATCAATTGAATCCGCCGGACGGACGCAGCCTGCGCCGCGATCGGACTCGCCATCGCCTGATCAGGCGGGTCCGGGAAGCCGTGTCACCCTCCATTGCGGCTCACGCCGCAGGACTCCGGCCGGACTTCCATCGTTCACCGTCCTCCCCGCAGCGAAATGCAAAGCCGTCACAACCGCAGAAGTAGTATGAAACCCAAACATCGTTCGCTCGCGTCCGCTCTTGTGGCCGCCATCACTCTGTGGCTTGCCGCTCTGCCGGGCCGAGCCCAGGACACCACCATCAGCGCAGCCGAGTTCCAGCGCATGGTCTATTCCGCCCACCTGTACACGCAGTTGGCGGAGAAACCGGAACTGGACGCCTCCCTTCAGGTCCTGCTCGAAATGCAGCCCCGGAATCCCAACGCTGATCCTGCCGCCCTGGCGGCGGTGTTGCAGACGGCGACCGCCCGTTACCGCACCAACGCGCCGCTTTACATCCGGACCGGCGGCTTTCGCGATGAAATCCTCGTGGCCTACCTGGACGCCCTGCGCCAGGTGCCGGCGCGCACCAACTTCGTCCAGGCCAACCTCAGCCTGCTCAACGGCTTCCTGCTCCACCCCCGCGAATACACAAACGCCTCGCCGGCGACGCTGATCCATTCGGGCAACCAACGCCTGTTCGCTTCGGAAGGAGCCGCGGGCAAACGCCAAGCCCTGGTGGATGCGTGCACCCTCCGCGCCTGGGGCAACCCGGCCTTCGCGGCGGTCATGGACAATCTCCTGCTCCTTGAGACCCGGGTTTCCGTGGACGACACCCCGGCTGAGATCATTGGCAATCCCAATTCGGCCCTGCACGGCAACCCGACCTTCCAGAGGTTGCTCGATCTCAGTCTCGGCAACAGCAGCCTGACCATCTCCAGGAATGACCTGATGACCCTGTTTGCCGAAGAAGCCCAGACCCTCAGGAACACTGTCAGGACCAACCTCGCGTTGCGGGTCGAGTTCAACCAGAGCCATCCCGATCTGCTGGCCTTCCTGGGCGACCAGGCTGCCATTGACGCCAACGCGCAGCGCAACGCCGCAGTCAAGGCGGGCCAATCCCGAACCATTGCTTCGGCCACCGCCGCCATCTTTGTGCAATCCGCCCTTCTGGAAGCCCCCAAGGCGAATTTCCATGTGCCGCAGGAGGTTTACGCGGTGGGTGGCATCCTCGCCGACTACGCCTCCGGCTTTGCCACCATACCACCCGACCCCGGTGCAATCCTTTCGGGGCATTTGGGTGTCCTGAAACTGGCGGCCAATGAGGAATCCCCCGAAGACGCGACGGTGCGGGAGATCGGAAATATCAAGACGATGATCCAGGACCTGAGCAACAACATCAACTACCGCTTCGACCGCGTGGACCAATCGCTCGTCACCATCTTCGACACCCTCAACGAGCAGATGGGTAAGATTGTCATCATCGATGGGAAGATTGATAAGATCACCGAAAGTGTG
>CAZDYB010000114.1:0-10632 GCA_964509045.1 uncultured Akkermansia sp. | reverse complement strand
ATGATCGATTGTCCGACGACGATTTCTCCGTGGTGGCCAATCTGCAGCCGGGATCTTCTGCCCGGTTCCTCATCAATCGGACCGGAGTGGTCGTAGAGCCTTCCCTTCGAATGGACACCGGCAACGCCGGCAATTCCAACGACCAGAACAACACCAACATTCGCGTCCATCACGCCACCGCAAAGGCACTGGGTCTCCGGGATGCCAATGACAACGCGGTCGACGCCACCCTCACCCTCAGCAATTCCATCGCCTACGATCTGGACCGATCCGACGGCATCAATAGCAGCATTATTAATCCCCGGTACGACGCAATCGGTATCATCGCCCACGAGATTGGCCACGCCTTGGGGATGTTCAGCACTGCGGAGAACGTCTCGGTTCTTGGTGGGGTCTTCAACGAAGCCATCGTCACCATGCAACCCACCGTGGCCGACCTGCTTCGCTTCTCCGCCGAGAGCATCGATCCCAACGGCGCCTTCAAGGACTTCGGAGCAAATTTGGGCGTGTTCGACATCTCAGCCGACAACCGGCCCAAATACTTCTCGGTGGATGGCGGCCTCACTCCAATCACCGAATTCGCCCGGGGATCTGGCGCCGGGTTCGGCGACGAGGATCAGGCCACTCAGGCCAATCACTGGAGATTCGGCGCCCCCCCCGCCGGTCTCATGGATCCCACCATCGCCGAGGGTGAACTGCTCAACTTCAGCACCGTTGATTTCCGCTTCTTCGACGCCATCGGCTTCGATCCCGTGCCGGAAGCCGGCACCTGGGCGGCTGGCATTGCCGCCTCACTGGCCTTGTGGGGCCGCCGCCGGATGAACCGCCGGGCCTGACCCGCGCCCATCCGTCCGCCAGACCGCCTTCCGTCCCGCGGAATCCTCCCATCTGCGTCATCTGCGAAATCTGCGGACACCCCGTTGCCCGTCCGAATCGGCGGATCTCCCCACGCCCGTTTCCCACCTCAGGCCAACAACTTCTCGACCACCTCGCCGTGGACGTCGGTCAACCGGAAATCCCGTCCCTGGAACCGGTGCGTCAACCGGGTGTGATCGAATCCCAGCAGGTGCAGGATCGTTGCGTTGAGATCGTGGACATGAACCCGGTCGATGGTGGCGTTGAATCCCAACTCATCCGATTGCCCGTGGGTATACCCCGCCTTAACCCCGCCCCCGGCCAACACCATGGTGAAGCAGTTCGGATGATGATCCCGGCCGTCATCGCCTCCCTGCACCATCGGGGTCCGACCAAACTCCCCGCCCCAGACCACCAGCGTATCCTCCAGCAATCCGCGCTGCTTGAGGTCACGGATCAATGCGGCGGTCGGTCGGTCCGTATCGGCGCAGTTCTTCTTGAGGTCACCGACCAGGTTTCCGTGTTGATCCCAGGCCTCGTGAAAGATCTGAACGAAGCGGACGCCACGCTCCACCAGGCGCCGCGCCAGCAGGCAGGCATTGGCAAACGTCGGCTTGCCCGGCTCCGCCCCATACGACTCCATCGTCTCCCGGGATTCCCCCGCCAGATCCATCAATTCCGGAGCGCTGGACTGCATCCGATACGCCATCTCGAAGGCGCTGATCCGGGCCGCGATCTCCGGGTCGCCCACCGTTCCCAGCCGGGTCTGGTTCAGCCGATTGATGACATCCAGGGAATCGCGCTGGAGTGAAGGATCCACGCCGGGCGGGTTGCCGAGGAACAGGACGGGGTCGCCACCGGTGCGGAACACGGTGCCGGCGTGCGGGGTTGGCAGGAAACCGGAACCCCAGTTCGAACTGCCACCGCTGGGTCCCTTGCTCCCGGTGGAAAACACCACATACGCCGGCAGATCACTGGTCTCCGCTCCCAGACCGTAAGTGGTCCAGGCCCCGAGCGAAGGACGCCCGAACTGCTGGGACCCGGTGTTCATGAAGATCTGGGCCGGGGCATGGTTGAAGGCATCCGTGTGCATCGACTTCACCACACACAGGTCATCGGCCACCGATCCGAGATGCGGCAACAACTCGGAAAGTTCGACGCCGGATTGCCCATGCCGGCTGAACTGGAACTTGGGCCCCAGCAACGTCGCGTTCGGATTGATGAAGGCCGCGCGATATCCCTTCAGCATCTCGGCCGGAGGCAGCTTGCCGCTCCACTTCGCCAACTCCGGTTTGTTGTCGAACAGCTCCAGGTGGCTCGGCGCACCGGCCATGAACAGGAAGATCACCCGCTTCGCCCTCGGCTTGAAATGCGGTTGCCTCGGGGCCAGGGGATTGACCGGCGCCGCAACACCGGGCACGGCCGCCTGTCCGGCAGCAGGCAGCAGCGACGCCAGGGCCATCGAACCCAGCCCCACGCCGCATTGGCGGAAGAACCAGCGTCGGGTGAGGAACTGCCGATGCATCTCGGCGGCTTGCTGCGCGTGATCGAGGCGTTTCATGGGTTTGGATTCAGGGGATGTACCACTCCGGTCCGGTCATTCGCGGGTGATGGTTTCATCCAGGTTCAACAACACCCGCGAGATCGCCGTGTACGCGGCGAGTTGGGTGGGGGTCACCCCCTCGGGCAACTGGTCGGGCACGGCACTGCGCCCGGTGGAAAGTTCATGGGCACTGACCCAGCCGTCAGCAATCCGGACACGCTGGCGTTCCAGCAACCCGGTCAACTCGGCCAACTCAACTGAACTCGGCGTCCGCGACAACACCCGTCGGAAGGCATAGCCCAACCGCTGTTCATCCGTGCGCCCGCCTTCTTCAAGGATCCGCCGCGCCAAGGCCCGGGCCGACTCCACGAACAGTGTCTCGTTCAACGTGGTCAACGCCTGCAGCGGCGTGTTCGAACGTGGCCGCCGCACACACGAGAAATCCGCGTTCGGCACATCGAAGTTCTGCAGGGCCGGATACGGTGTCGACCGACGACGGAACGTGTACAAGGCCCGTCGATACCGATCCGGCCCCGTCTCCTCCACCCACTCAAATGGCCCGTAGCTCGCCGGGGGTTTGAAGAGGAAATCCGGCGCCGGCGTGAAGATTCCGGGCCCACCCAGTTTCGGATTCAACAACCCGCTCACCGACAAGGCTATGTCCCGCACGATCTCCCCTTCCACCCGCAACCGCGGCATCCGCGACAGCCATCGATTGTTCGGGTCCCGTTCCAACATCTCCGGCTTCACCCGGCTCGATTGCCGATACGTGGCCGACGTCACGATCAACCGGTGCAACGCCTTCATCGACCAACCGCTGTCCATGAATTCGCACGCCAACCAGTCCAGCAACTCCGGATGAGTCGGCGCCGGGGCCTGCAATCCGAAATCCTCCGGGGTCTCCACCAACCCCACCCCGAAATACTGCTGCCACACCCGGTTCACCCACACCCGCGCCGTCGTCGGTGAACGCCGATCCACCAACCACCGCGCAAAGGTCAGGCGCGTCCCATCCGCACCCTCCGGCAATCCATGCAGGAATCCCGGCACGCCCGGACCCACATCCCCGCCCGGCTTCAGCCAGTCACCCCGCTTCAACACCCTGGTCTCCCGCGGCTCATCCCGCGGCATCAACGTCAGGGTCGTGTCACCCTCCGGCCACGCCCCCCACAATTCCTCAATCCGCCCATTCACCTCCGCCCACTCCGGCACCGTCATCCGGAACACCGAGAACAATGCCTCCTTCTGCGCCATGCTCCGCGCCTCACGCGGGATCGACAGGATCGGTCGTACCCGCGCCGGTACCGGATCCACCACCGCATTGGTCCGGTCCGTCACCGACAGCCGGAACCGGCCCAGGTTGTGGTTCTGGTTGTCGTCCGAATTCCATCCGCCATGGCTCTGCACCAGATGGAAGGTCAACACCACTCCCCCTTCCGCTTCCACCGGCTTCTCCGGAATGAACACCGCCTCCCGCGCCACATTCCTCCGTCCCGGCCCCGCATCAATCCCCCAGGCCGTGTCCCAGCTCCCGTCGATCGCATGCATCACTGGCCCGTACGTCCGCTTCTTCCCCGACCGATTGTCGAACTCCGCCTCCAACGGCTTTTCCGCATTCGAGAAGTCCGCCTCCGCCCGCACGAACTTCACCACGAACTTGTTCGTCGGCTGGACCACCGACTGCACCTCCACCTTGAACTCACTCAACGCCGCCATCCCACGGATCGATCGCCCCGGGCCGCCACTCGGCAGATCTGCATGGGGCAACTGTTCCAGCCGGAATCCACCGATCCGCGGCAGCGTGTTCGTGGTCCGGAACTCCGACGTCCATTGGGTCGGTGCATAGCCTCCCGCCAGGATCGATCCATCCGCCAGGTACTCGTAACGGGCGCTGTTGTCCCCCGCATTGCGCGCCTCCACCACCTGCCACGACACCGGCGGATCCTTCACCGACTCCTCCCAACGCGCCATCCGCTCCTCCCAATCCGGCGTCCGATGCCTCAACTCCTCTTCCAGCGTCCGCATCTCCCGACGCAACCCCTCGATCCGCTGCAACTGGTCAGGCCGATACACCACGCGCGTCCCCTCGTGGTCATTGTTCAGGAACGCAAACATCCGGTAGTACTCCTCGTGGGTCAGCGGATCGAACTTGTGCGTGTGGCACTGCGCACACTGGATCGTCAGCCCCAACACCCCCTTCCCCACCGCATCCATCCGGTCGAACATCGCCTCCATCCGGAATTGTTCCGGATCCACCCCGCCCTCCTCGTTGATCATCGAGTTCCTCAGGAACCCCGTCGCCACCCGCATGTCCTGGGTCGCATCCGGCATCAGGTCGCCCGCCATCTGCTCCATCACGAACCGGTCATACGGCAGGTCCCGGTTGATCGCATCCACCACCCAGTCGCGGTAGAACCACACAAACCGCGCCTTGTCCTTCTCGAACCCGTCCGAATCCGCATACCGCGCCGCATCCAGCCAGTGCCGACCCCAGCGTTCTCCATGATGCGGCGACTTCAACAACCGCTCCACCGCAGCCGAATACCCCTCTCCGGAACCCACCTCCGCCAACGTCGGCGGCAATCCCGTCAGATCCAGGCTCACCCGGCGCAACAACGTGATCGGATCCGCCTCCGGCGAAGGTTCCATCCCCTCCTTCCGCAACCGCTCCAGGACGAAGGCATCGATCGGATTGCGAATCCAGCCGTCACCCAACTCCGGCACGGGTGGCCGCACCGGAGCTTGAAACGCCCAATGCTTCGCCGCCGCCTGCTCAATCCCGGATTCCTTTCCCGAAACCGGCCAGGTCGCCCCCGCATCGATCCAGGCCCGGATCCTTTCCACTTCAACCGTCGTCAGCGCCTCGCCCTTCTTGGGCATCCGCGCCAATTCCGCATGACGCCCGGTCACCACCTCCATCAACAGGGATTCCCCCGCCTTGCCCGGCACCAGCGCCGGCCCGTGATCCCCGCCCCGCAACGCCGCCGCCAACGAATCCAGGCTCAATCCCGACTCGGATCGCTTCGATCCATGACAACTCCCGCAGCGCTCCGCCAACAACGGCCCGATGTCCCGATCAAAATCCACCGGCCCGGCGCTACTCCCGCTGGAAGCCCATCCCCGGAAAGCCCCCGCAAGGAGGACAACACCCGTGACCCAGAACGCTACGGTCGGTGAACGCATAAGGCTGACGTCCGGACGCTACCCCCGAAGCCAGCGCCCGAAAAGTGCCGTGATGCCCGGGCAAGAAAGAAGGGCTCATCCGGGGCGATGACATGCTGTCGCCGGTGGCGATTGAATGGAAGAAGGGGCCTTGAACGGGACAAACCGTTGCCGCACATCCATCGGGGTCGTTTGGGGGAGCCGTGTAAGGATGCACCAAAAAAGAAGGGCGCCCGTAGGCGCCCTCCGCTTCATCCAATCCGTGATCCGTAGCGCAGGTCAGAGCGCCCGGGGCGCGAGCTTCTTCTCCACCGGATTCTTTTCGAGCACCACATACTGCGGCAGACCGTCCTTGGTCGGTACCTTGACCTCACCCACGATCAACGGCGCCGCGTATTCCACGAACTTCTCGTTCGGCATGAACCCGTCTTCAGCGATCCAGTCGCGCGGGATGAAATGCTCGACGTTGGCAATGTTGCCGAGGTCTTCGAGATCAATGGTCCAACGATAGGGTGTGGAACTCAGGCGAACGATCTTGGGCATGAGGCCCGACTTGCCATCCACCGCCGCCTTCACCGCCGCCACACCACAGGCAAACGCCTCGTCATTGTCGGTCTGCGACGCGTAATGCCCCGCCGCCCGCTGCGCATATCCCAGCAACACCGTGCGGGTCTTCAGGTTCAACCGGCCCTGTACGATCTCCTTCAGCTTCTCCGACGCCCCGGCCAGCACCGCATGTCCGAACGCGTCCAATCGCGTCTTGTCCGCCCCGATCTCTTCCCCGGCCGCGTTCTTCACGCCTTCACCACACACCACGATGCAATACTTGTACGCCGCCACCGTCTCCTTCACCCGGGCCAGGAATCCGTCCTCATCAAACGGAATCTCCGGCAACAGGATGATGTGCGGCGGTCGCGCCGGATCCCCCTGCTTGGCCAGCACCGTTCCCGCCGCAATCCAGCCCGCCGCCCGACCCATCACCTCGATGATGCAGCACGAACCGTCATCGGTGGCCATGGAACCCACGTCGAAACCCACCTCGGTCACCGTCGTGCAGTTGTACTTCACCACCGATCCGTAGCCCGGGCAGTGGTCGGTGTGCGGCAAATCATTGTCGATCGTCTTCGGCACACCCATCACCCGGATCTCATACCCGCGCCGGACCGCCTCCAGATGGATCTTGTGGGCCGTGTCCTGCGAATCATTGCCGCCGGCATAGAAGAAGTACCGGATGTTGTGCGCCGTGAAGACCTCGAAAAGCCGGTCCATGTCCTGGGCCGCCTTCTCGGGCTTCTTCTTGAAATCGATCTTGTACCGGCAGGTGCCCAGACCCGCCGCCGGCGTGTACCGCAACCCGTCGATCGCACTGCGCTTCTCGTCGCCGAGATCAATCAGGTCCTCGTTCAGGATGCCCAGGATGCCATTGGCACCACCGTAGATTTCCTCAATGCAGCCGTGATGCCCCGCCTCGGTGATGACACCGGCAACACTTGCATTGATGACGCTGGTGGGACCACCCGATTGGGCGACCAAGAGATTGCCATTCAGTTCTGCCATACCAAAAAAGAGTTGGTGGACACTGCCCGCGGATGGAATCACGAGGCAAGACCGGACATCCAAACTTACCCGACAACCCCAGCGGCCATCCTTCCGGATTCTCCCCGATTCAGCGCTCCGGGAACGGATCCGCCGTCAACCGAAGCCAGGTTTCCGTCCCGCCTTCCAACGCGTCCGTCCCGAATCCACCGCGCAGGATCAACAGCAACAACACTCCCAGAATCAGCAACTGCACCAGCACCCCGGCGCGGATCCACCCCTCAAAGCTCCTCGAAGGCCCCAACAACGCCCGAACCCGCTCTTCCAACCCTCCAGACCCCGTCCAGGCCGGCGCCGGTCGCATCGATCCCTGCGCGCATTCCAGCAGTTCACGCGCATAGGCAAGCGCCTCGCCACGGTCGCCCCGGAGCGCCTCACGATCCGCACACTTCTCCAACTCGATCTCCAATCTGCCACGCAGCCACCACCAGACCGGGTTCCACCACTGCACCAGATCCAGCAACACCCACACCCCATGCAGCCACGTATCCCCTCCCCTCACATGCGCCAGTTCATGGGCACACACCCGCCCACGCGTTCCCTTCCCCCAACCCATCGCCTCCCACGGCAACAATAACCACGTGCCACCCCACACCCACACCGCCGGTGTCCTCAACCCCCGCACGAATCGCACCCGAACCCCACCCTTTGCCTCCCCTCTCCCCACCTCAGTCCACGAGCGACGCCATCGCCTCGCTCCCGGCCCCCCCGATTCCCCCCGGCACCAAAGCGCCAGTCGCCACACACCCGCCAATCGCCACATCCCCATTCCCAACGCCCCCACCCATCCAATCCGCCGGATCCCCGGCTCCAATCCCCCAGCCGTCGGCACCCACGACGTCATCCGATCCATCAACCCACCCCCCGGCATCTCACCCGTCCAACACCACGGCAGACTCACCAGAACCGTCAGGAACGTCGCCGCCCACGCCCACGACCGCGCTGCACGGCCACACAACGTTCCCGTCATCAGCCCAAGCAATCCCACCCCGGCAAACCCTCGCAACACCCACACCCCCGGATCCATCCAACCCATCTCAACACTCATCGCCGTCCCTCCTGTTCGTCCAACAACCGACGCAGTCGCTCCACCGCCTCAGGACTCAACTTCCGATCCCTCCGCGCCAGCAACGTCGTCACCAACGACTCCGCCGAATCATCGAAGAAGGTCGTCAACACCCGCCTCAACGCATGCTGCCGGACCTGATCCCGCGACACCGTCGGCCGGTACACGTATCGGCGTCCATCCTGCACCTGGGTGAGATGACCCTTCTCCACCAGGATCGCCAGCAACGCCCGAACCGCCGAGTAGGACGGTGCATCCGTCAACCCCTCCTGGACTTCCATCGCCGTGGCAACCCCCTGACGCCAGATCACATCCATGATCTGCCGCTCCCGCCGCGACATCGTCTCCTGCGGATCCTTCCGGGCCATGCGGAAAACCTGTCCGGACAGGCTCCCGACCGCAATGCCAAACTGCTAAATTTCCAACACTCACTCTTGACCCCGCGGGCCACACGTGCAGTATTTTTAGCATCATGACGCCCGTCTTCGTCTCCCGACATCCGGCCGCTCTCGTCACCCTCACCCTGACCCTCACGGTCGCCGGCCTGTTCTTCGGCGGATGCGCAACCTCCCCCTCCCCCGATGCCGTCCAGTCCGAAGCAGCCGTCCCACGAGGGTTCGATTCCGGTCAGGCGGGCGCGGTGGCGACTCCGGGAACGAAACCGTGGTCGACCGAACCGCGCCCGCAGCGGACCGGGCTGGCCACCACATTCGGCGAACGCCGCGAATCGACAATCCGCCCCGCCTCCTTCAAGCGTCGCGACTCCTCCCCACGGGCGGAAGCTGCCGTCATGTACAATGATCGCGCCGGTCTGGACGCCCTCATGGCCGGAATGTACGGACCGCTCAGGACGACCAATGCCCCGCTTCAACTGGGTTGGAACGCGGATTTCCAGTTCGGACTCCGGGGCGACAACGAAAACTGGCTGCCGGCCTGGGTCCGCGGACGCCGGACCTTCATCGAGGGACACCTCGGCGAACGCTACGACATCGTCCTCATCAACCAGGCGAGGGTGCGCCGCGAGGTCGTCGTCTCGGTGGATGGCCTGGATGTCCTCGACGGCAAACCCGCCTCCCTGCGCAAACGCGGATACATCCTCGACCCCGGCCAGCAGTTCGTTGTCGAAGGCTTCCGGACCGGCGTCGACACCGTCGCCGCCTTCCGATTCGGCACGGTGGACGACTCCTACTCGACCCAGCGCCACGGAACCGCACGCAATGTCGGCGTGATCGGCATCGCCATTTTCGACGAGAAGGACCGGGAATCCGAACGGCGCACTGACGCGGATCCATTCCCGGGCACCTGGGCCACCCCGCCCCGTCGCTGACCGGCAGGAATCCTTCGCTCCCGGGGATTCCCGACACTCCCTGCGCCCGGTATTGGTGCTTGGCTTTCCTCCATTCCACCCAACCTTTGGCCCGTGCGCGCGCATCCAGCCACGGGCAAGTCGGTCGGAGAGCCGGAAGCAGCCGGTTCCCCGGCCTTCGCCGCACTCCAACAGGTCACCGTCCCCGACCTCTGGCAGCAGGAAGCCGTGGTCGCCCTGCGCGCCGGAAAGGACGTCGTCGTCCATGCCCCCACCGGCGCCGGCAAGACCTTCGTATTCGAACTCTGGTCCAACAACGGCAAGAACCGCGGCCAGGCCATCTACACCGTCCCCACCCGCGCCCTCGCCAATGACAAACTCGCCGAATGGCGCGCCCGCGGCTGGAACGTCGGGATCGCCACCGGCGACCTCTCCGACAACCTCTCCGCCCCGGTCCTCGTCGCCACCCTCGAAACCCAGAAGAACCGACTCATCCACGGCGACGGCCCCAGCCTGCTGGTCATCGACGAATACCAGATGCTCGCCGACGAGGATCGCGGCCTGAACTACGAACTCGCCATCGCCCTCGCCCCACCCGACACCCAACTCCTCCTCCTCAGCGGTTCCGTCGCCAATCCCAACCATGTCGTCGACTGGCTCCGACGCCTCGGCCGCGACGCCGTCCTCGTCCGACACGAAGTCCGCCCGGTTCCCCTCGACGAAGTCTTTGCCCAGAACCTCAGCTGGCGGTTGCCCCCCGAGATCCGCAGCCACTGGGCCCGCTTCTGCGCCAAGGCTCTCGCCGAATCCCTCGGCCCCGTCCTCCTCTTCGCCCCTCGACGCCTTCAGGCCGAGATGATCGCCGCCGAAATCGCCCGCGAACTTCCCAACCCGAATCCCCTCCAACTCTCCGACGCCCAGCGCCGCCTCGTCGGCGAACCCCTCGCCCGCCTCCTCAAGTCCCGCGTCGCCTTCCATCATTCCGGCCTGTCCTACGCCGCCCGCGCCGGTGTCGTCGAACCCCTCGCCAAGAACGGCCAACTCCGCGTCGTCGTCGCCACCATGGGCCTCGCCGCCGGCATCAACTTCTCCCTCCGCTCCGTC
>CAZDYB010000113.1:0-10644 GCA_964509045.1 uncultured Akkermansia sp. | reverse complement strand
CTGAAAGGCATGATTGAAACAAAGTGGGGACGACGTTGTCCTAGGCAGGGCTCCCGATGGACGATCCTGGGCGGGAGGGATGGGCGTTTACCTGAGAATCCGATGAAGTTCCGAAGCGAGACGGGGTGGAGGCGACTGGCGACGGTGCTGGTTGGGATGGGGTGGGTGGGGTTGATGGCGGCGCCACCGGTGGTGATCAATGAGATCCACTATCATCCGTCGGAGGATCGGGACGCGCTTCAGTGGATTGAGTTGCACAATCCCGGCAAGGAGGCTGTGGATCTGACGGGATGGAAGTTCTCGAAGGGGATCCGGCTGATGTTCGGGGCGGGCACGACACTTCCGCCGGGAGGACATGGGGTGATCGTGCAGGATCGGGCGGCGTTCACGACCCAGCACGGGTCGGATCCGATGTTGCTGGGGCAGTTCGAAGGACGGTTGAAGCGGAGTGGGGAACGATTGGAGTTGGTGGATGCCGGGGGTGCGGTGGTGGACTCGGTGCGATTTGCCGATGCGACACCCTGGCCGGTGTCGGCGGATGGGTTCGGGGCGACATTGGAACGGATCCGGGCGGAGGATCCGGGGCAGGATCCCTTCAACTGGGCGCCCTCGCCGTGGGGCAGTGAGGTGCGTCGACCGGGGACACCGGGTCGGACCAATTCAGCCTGGTCGGCTGCACGACTGCCGCGGATCTCCGTGGTGAGCTATCGGACCAACGTGTTGGAGGAAGCCCAGCGGGTGAAGGTGAGGATCGGGTCGGAGAACGGGGTGGAATCGGCGGTGGTGAAGTATCAGGTGGTGACGGCGAAGGGGGTGGGGGAGGAGAAGGTGGTTGGATTGGCGCGGGTTGGCGGGACCTCGCGGGAAGGGGAATGGGCGGGGGACGTGCCGGCGGTGGGGGAGGAGCGGGTGGTCCGGTTCTGGGTGGAGGTGCGGGATGCGAAGGGGGTGGAAGGGCGATGGCCGCGGGAGAACGATGTGCGGCCTACCGGTTCGTATCTGTCGTGGAAGAGTCCCTTGCGGGGGACGATCGGGCAGTTGCACGTGTGGGATGGAGGGCGGGTTGAGCCGCCTGGGCAGCGGCAGAAGTACGTGCAGAAGCGGGAGCGGTTGGAGCCTTCGAAGCCGAGGGGGTTGGCCACGGTGCTGTATGTGCCGGCCCGGGGCGCGGGCGAGGTGGAGTTGAGGGATCACGTGCGGCTTGGGGTGAGGTCCGGGGGATGGAAGGTCCGGTTCAACAAGGATGCGGAGTTGGGCGGGTTGCGGACGGTGAACGTGTTGTTCGAGGGGAAGTCGCGATGGGTGTTGGCCGAGCACCTGAGTTACGAACTGTTCCGGAGGTCGCGGGTGCTGACCCCGCACAGTGAATTGGTGCGATGGGTGAGAAACGGGGAATCGGAGGGGTATCACCTGATGGTGGAGCAACCGAACGACGCGTTCCTGGCGCGGCACGGTCGGGACACGTCCGGCAACCTGTACAAGATCCTTTGGTATGGGGAGGGCCTGGAGGGACAGCACGAGAAGAAGAATCATCCGGATGCGACCCATGCCGAATTGCAGGCGGTGGTGAAGGGATTGAGGACGAAGTCGGGTCCGGCGGTCTGGGCGCTGATCGAGCGGGAGTTCCGGGTGGAATCCTTCCTGGACTACTACGTGGTGAGCCAGTGCCTCCAGAACTGGGACGGCTACTTCAACAACCACTTCGTCCATCGGTCCCCGGGAGTGGAGGGACGGTGGGAGGTGATTCCGTGGGATGAGGACAAGACCTGGGGGGACTACGACGGGGCATCGCGCCGATACGACTGGTACGGGATGCCGTTGACGTATGGGAGGATCGGGGATCCGGAGCCGGTTGCGCCGCGGTTCGGGGGGCTTTTCGGCGGGGGAACTACGTGGTGGCGGCCGGGGGGATGGTTCAGCGGACCGTTGCTGGCGAATGCGCAGTTCGAGGCGCGTTACCGGGCGCGGTTGCGGGAGTTTCTGGAGAAGGAATTCACGGAGGAACGGTTCGGCCCGGTGCTGGACGACCTGGAGAAGCGGATGGAGTGGGAGGTGAAGCATCGGGCGGAGGTGCGGGGATCGACGCCGGAGAGCCTGCTGCGGGAATTCGGGGAGGACATGGCCTCGTTCCGCCGGCAGTTGGTGGAGCGTCGGGCATTCCTGTTGAAGGCGCTGCGGTGAGGGTTGTGACTGGCGGGTCCTTGCTGCTTTTCATGTTCGGGATTCATGGGATTGCAGGAGGGAAACGACTGGTTTGGAAATAGCTGTTTACAGTCCGGGATGGAGGGAGTAACCCGGCCGGGACAATCTTCCAGATCATGAAAATCAACTCGCGGTGGACGACGGGGGCGGTTGCGATCGGGGCCTTGGGAATGGGACCGGCGCTGCTGGGGCAGACGTTGTTTCAGGACAACTTCGACACGAACACCTCGGCGAACTGGTCGGTGTACCAGTCGAGTTCGGATTCGGCGGTGTTTTTCGGATACGATTACAGCGCGGACGGGATCCCGGCGGCACCGAATTCGGGTGGCAGCACGTTGGGAGTGAAGTTCACGGCGAACATGGAACTTCCGGCGGCGGGGGCTGGATTGAACATCGTTCCCAACGGGCAGAACTTCACCGGGGACTATTCCGTGAAGTTTGACCTGTGGATGAATGTGAACGGACCGTTCCCTGGCGGTGGTGCGGGATCGACCGAGTTTTCCTCGGCGGGTGTGGGCCTGGCCGGGAACGGATCGCTGCTGTGGTCGGGTGCGGCACCGGCTGGAACGGCTTGGTTCGGGGTGTCGGGAGAGGGCGGCGCGGCGCAGGATTTCCGGGCGTATGTCGGATCCAGCCTCCAACCCGAGGGAATCGCCTATTTCGCGACCGGGGCCGGTTCACGGGACAACGGCAATGCGTATTACGCCGGGACATTCCCCGGTGGTCAGACGGCGCCGGCGGGTCAGGCCGGAGCCTTCCCCCAGCAGACGGGCGGATTGGGCATTGGCACGGTTGGGATGGCCTGGAGGCAGGTGGAGATTGCGCGGATCGGAGATCAATTGACCTGGTCGGTTGATGGATTGCCGATTGCGAGCCTGACTGGAACCGGCAACGGCGTGTCGCTCGAAGGGAACATCACGGTGGGATATTTCGATCCGTTTTCATCGGTGTCGGACAACGCCGCCCTGTCGTTCGGTCTGGTGGACAATGTCCGGGTCGAGGTGATTCCCGAGCCGAGCACGGTGGTGCTGGGGGTGGTGGGATTGGCGGGCCTGGTCCTTTGGGGCCGGCGCCGTTCCTGAACTGCTGATTGATCCGGTTTCAGACAACCTCCCCGCCCGACCCACGTGTCGCGGGGAGGGTTTTTTGTGGGCGATTGAACCCAAAAATCGAGTTGGGTGGCCGCAGATGGCGCAGATCACGCAGATGGGGTTGAACGGTGGCGGGATTGACGTTTGCGCGATGGAACGATTCTGGGTTTGGCTGGGGCATGTCCCTGAGTCGACTGAGTCTGTTGTGTGCCGGAGGTGTGCTGGGGTCGGTGGTGGGGGCGGTGGTGGGGGCGGTGGTGGGGGCGGAATTTCCCGAGCCTTACAACTCGGAGAAGAACGGGTCGGGACCGATGCCAGCGGCTGCGGCTGCTGCGAGTTTCGGGGGGGCCGATGGGTTTTCGGTGACGGTGTTCGCGGCGGAACCGGATGTGAGACAGCCGGTGGGGATGGCATTCGATCTGAAGGGACGCCTGTGGGTGGCCGAGAATTATACCTATGCGGAGCGCGGGGTGAACTTCGAGACGAACCTGATGGATCGGGTGGTGATCCTGGAGGATCGGGACGGGGATGGTCGGGCGGAGACGAGGAAGGTGTTCTGGGACCAGGGCAGGATCCTGACCAGTGTGGAGCCGACCCATGACGGAGCTTATGTGCTGTGTCCGCCGCGGTTGTTGTTTGTGCCGGATCGGAATCGGGACGATGTGCCGGATGGCCCGCCGGAGGTGTTGCTGGACGGATTCGGGACGACGACGGGGAACCGGCACACCTTTGCCAATGGGCTGAAGACCGGTCCGGATGGTTGGATCTGGGGGCGCGTGGGGATTTCCAGCGGGGCACGGATCGGTGTCCCGGGAACGCCCCAGGCGGATCGGGTGGAGATGCGGGGTGGAATCTGGCGATACCATCCGGGGCGCCGGGTGATCGAGGCGGTTTCGCATGGGACGACCAATCCGTGGGGGTTGGACTGGAACGAGGTGGGAGAGCCGTTCTTCATCAACACGGTGATCGGGCATCTGTGGCATGCGATTCCCGGAGCGCACTTCCAGCGGATGCATGGGGATGACGTGATGTCCCGGGCCTACGCACTGATGGCGCAGCATGCGGATCACCTGCATTTCGATGCGGGAGCGGGCTGGACGAAATCGAGGGCGGCGGGGGATGGAACGGTGCCATCGACGATCGATGCGTTGGGAGGGGGACACGCCCATGTGGGATTGATGATCTACCAGGGGACGAACTGGCCGGCGGAGTATCGGGGGAACGTGTACACGTTGAACCTGCATGGGCGTCGGATGAACCGGGAGCGGTTGGAACGTCTGGGGTCGGGTTATGTTGGGCGGCATCGGCCGGACCTGTTTCCCGTGGGCGACACCTGGTTCCGGGGTGTTGAACTCCTGGAAGGGCCCGATGGGGGGGTGTACATCGCGGACTGGTCGGACACCGGGGAGTGCCACGAGCACGACGGGGTGCATCGGAGTTCGGGACGGATCTACAAGGTGATCCATGGAAAGGTGGGGAAGGTGGCGGTACCGGATTTCGAACGGATGGGGGAGATGGAGTTGGCGGAGCGGGTACTGGACAGGAACGAGTGGGTATCGCGGATGGCGCGCCGGGCCCTGGCGACGCGGGCTGGGGGTGAGGCTGGGTGGACGGTGGCAGCGGGCCTTCGCGGAGAGTATCTGCGGGCGAAGGAGACAGGGCGGGCATTGCGGACCCTGTGGGCGGTGCATGGATTGAAGGGGGCGACACCGGACTGGTTGGTGGCGCGGACGGGGGATGAAGACGAGCATGTCCGGAGTTGGGCGGTGCGGTTGTTGGTGGAGAATTTCGCGGTGGATCCCGAGGCGGACGGGGGGCGGAGTGAACTGTCGGTGGAGCAATCGGAGAGGGTGATGCGCCGGTTGGTGCGACTGGCGGAGCAGGAGCGTTCGGCGCTGGTGCGGTTGTACCTGGCGTCGGCGTTGCAACGGTTGCCGGCGGGGATCCGGGCGCAGGTGGCGACGGGATTGGTGGGGCGGGCGGAGGATGCGGAGGATCCGAACCTGGGGCTGTTGATCTGGTATGGGATCGAGCCGTTGGCGCAGGCGGCACCGGAAGCGTTGGGAAGGATTGCGGAGGCCAGTCGGATTCCGGTGGTGCGACGGCATGTGGCGCGGCGCCTGACCGAGGAGATTGCGATGGGACCGCAGTGGATTGACGCCCTGGTGAAGTGGGCGGCTGGGCGCGGGCCGAAGGAGCAGATGGAGGTGGTGACGGGGATGGCGGAAGGGTTGCGGGGATGGCGTCGGGCGAAGTCACCGGGATCGTGGGGGGCGTTGGTGGAGGCGGTGCGGGCTTCGGGAGAGGAGGCCTTGGTGAGGCAGGTGCAGGAGTTGGAGGTGGTGTTTGGCGAGGGTCGAGCCGTCGAGGAATTGATGGCGGTGGCCCGGGACAGGAGGGCGGATGGCCTGTCGCGAAAGGCGGCATTGAAGTCGTTGGTGGAAACGCGTGCGCCGGGGACGGTGAAGGTGTTGACGGAGGTGCTGGACGATGGGGAGTTGAGGATGACGACGTTGGTGGGGTTGCTGGAGTTGAATGTGCCGGAGGCGCCGGCGTTGGCGTTGGCGCGGCTTCAGTGGCTTGGGTTGGAGGAACGTCCGACGGTGATTGCGGCACTGGCGACGCGGCAGGCGGGGGCAAGGATCCTGGTGGAGGCGCTGCGGACCGGTCAGTTGAGTCGTCAGGACATCAGTGCCCATCATGTCCGACAGATGGTCCGGCATGAGGATCCGGTGCTGCGCGAAGCCCTGGCGCAACTGTGGGGTGCGATCGCTGTGGACAGCGTCCGGCGACGGGATGAGATCGGGCGCTGGAAGGAACGGTTGGGTGGGGAAGTGTTGGCCAAGGCGGATTTGTCGCGGGGCCGACAGGTGTTCGGGAGCCTGTGCGCGTCCTGTCACCGATTGTATGGGGAAGGCGGCGAGGTGGGGCCGGATCTGACCGGGTCGGGTCGGGCGAGCCTGGAGTACCTTTTGGAGAACGTGGTGGATCCGGGTGCGGTGGTGGCGGACGAACAACGGTTGACGGTGGTGACGATGGGCGATGGCCGGGTGTTGTCGGGATTGTTGCGGGAGTCCAACGACCGGACTTTGACATTGGTGATGCCGGGTGAACGGGTGGTGTTGCCGCGGATCGAGGCAACGACGATCGAGACATTGGACCAATCGGCGATGCCGGAGGGGTTGCTGGACTCGGTTTCCGAAGACGCGGTGCGGGACCTGATGGGCTACCTGATGCATCCGCGTCAGGTGCCGGTGGTGGGGAAGGAGTGACGGAGGGAAGGGTGGCTGCGCCTCCGGGGATGGAGGGTCCACTGCCGAGACGGCTGGCTTCGCTCCGGGTCACGCTCCGGGTGCCGGGGGAGAGGATCAGGTGGATGGGGTGACTCTCCGGGCGCGAGGATGATCCGCAGGTGGGTTGGGTCGCGGGTCTGGTTTCCTGATGGGACGAGGTGTTTGGCACACGGCAGTGAACATGCTTCCATGCGTGTGTGTTCTTGAGATGGAGAATGTCGGTTCTGGGTCCGATGGTCCATTGGATGAGCGGGTTGATCTTCGCCGCCGGAATGCAGGCGTCGGTGGTCATCCATGAGATCCATCACAGCCCGTCGCCCAAGCAGGAGAGGGCGGAGTTCATCGAGTTGATGAACACGGGTTCCGAGGCCGTGCGACTGGATGGCTGGGTGTTGTCGGGGGCGGTGGACCTGGTGTTTCCGCCAGGGACGGAGATTCCGGCGGGGGGATATCGGGTGGCGGCGCAGGATCCAGCGACGTTGGCGGCGCGGTTTGGTGTGACCAATGCTGTTGGGCCGTGGGTGAAACGGTTGTCGGGCAGTGGTGAACGGGTGGTGTTGTCGGATGCGGCGGGAGTGGAGGTGGATCAGGTGAACTACGGGTTGGGTTTTCCATGGCCGACGGTGGGAGGTGACGATGGAAACTCGATCGAACTGATCCATGCGGACCTCGACAATTCCCTCGGCGGACATTGGCGTCCTTCGAGGAGATCGGGGCCTGGCGGCGGCGAACAGGAGGTCATCGCGGCCGGAAGCACCTGGCGGATCTGGAAGGGGACATCGTTGCCTTCACCGACGGCTGTCGGATGGCGCAACCTGGGTTTTGATGACACGGGTTGGCAGATGGGGGCAGCGCCGGTGGGTTATGATCCCGAGGTGCTGGGACCGTCCGTGGCGGTGGGAACGCGTCTGGAGGACATGCGGGGTTCCTATACCACATTCTACCTGAGGCATGGCTTTGCGGCTGCCGATCCCGGTGGGTTTGGATCGGTCCGGGTCGAGGCGTTGCATGACGATGGATTCCGGCTGTGGTTGAACGGGGTGCAGTTGGTATCGGTGGGGGTGCCGGCCGGTGAACTGACCAGAACCGCCACGGCCAGTGCGGCGATCGAGAACAACGAGTATCAGGTTTTCCGGGTGCCGTTGCCCCCGGGATTGCTCCGGACGGAGGGCAATGTGATCGCGGTCCATGTGCTGAACGCGAACCTGTCGGACAGCTCGGATTGCTTCTTCGATGCCCGGGTCATCCTGGGCCCTTCCTCGGGGGATGAGGGGCCGACGCCGGGCCGGGCGAATCGCGTGTCTGCCGAGAATGCGCCACCGGCGATCCGACAGGTGACGCATCAACCGGAGCAACCCCGGAGCGGGGAACCGGTCCGGGTGACGGCCCGGGTGACGGATCCCGACGGGGTGGGATCGGTGCGACTGGAGTATCAGGTGGTTCGTCCGGGGAACTATATCCGGTTTGATGCACCGGCCTATGGTGAGCCCTGGACATTCCTGTCGATGACGGATGACGGGCAGGGGGGCGACGTGGTGGCGGGGGATGGAACCTATACGGTGCAACTGCCGGGAACGCTTCAGGAGCATCGGAACCTGGTGCGCTATCGGATCACGGTGACGGACGTGCGTGGGGAATCGGTCCGCGTCCCGTATGCCGAGGATGAGGGACGGAACTTTGCGTGGTTCTGCCATGATGGTGTTCCTGCGTGGACCGGGGCGGTTAGGCCGGGAGCGGCGGGTGCCCTGGGACAGACCTTCACGGTGGATGCGACGGAGATGAATCGGTTGCCGGTGTATCACCTGATAGCGCGGCGGGAGGATGTGGAGGCGGCGACCTGGCGGGACCGGTCGCGGGGCGATGCCTATTTCTGGACTGGAACCCTGGTCTACGACGGGCGGGTCTATGATCACATCCGGTTCCGGCCTCGCGGTGGGGTATGGCGATATGCGATGGGGAAGAACATGTGGAAGTTCGACTTCAACCGGGGCCGGGATTTCCGGGGCAGGGACAACTGGGGTCGGCGGTTCCGGGCGGACTGGACCAAGCTGAATCTCGGGGCATCCATCCAGCAGGGGGATTACCTGCATCGGGGTGAGCATGGGATGTTCGAGAGTGTGGGATTCCGGATGTTCGAGATGGTGGGGGCGACGGGAGCGGACACGGCGCATGTGCAGTTCCGGGTGGTGGATGAGTCGCTGGAGACATCGGTGGGGAATCAGTATGGCGGTGATTTCTGGGGGGTTTATCTGGCGGTGGAACAGTTGGACGGCCGTTATCTGGATGCGCGGGGTTTGCCGGATGGAAACCTGTACAAGATGGAAGGGGGGTTTGGGGAGCCGAACAACCTGGGGCCGGCCGGGCCGGTGGATTCCTCGGATCTCAGTGGATTCCTGTGGTCGTACAACAACAACCAGGCGGCGCTGGATGAAGCGTGGTGGCGCAGCCAGTTGAACCTGCCGGCCTATTTCGGTTACCAGGCCATCGTCCAGGGCATCCATCATTACGACATCGCAGACGGGAAGAATTATTATTACTACAGGAATCCTGAGGATGGGCGTTGGCAGGTGATGCCGTGGGACCTTGACCTGACGTGGTCGGACAACATGTATCGGGCGGGGACAACCGGTGGGGACGAGCCGTTCAAGTCGCGGGTCCTGTCCAATTTCAGTCCGACCAACCCGCGTTATCCGGCGATCTCGATCGAGTTCAGGAACCGGGTGCGGGAGATCCGTGACCTGTTGTGGAACGGGGATGAAGCCTGGCGTCTGGTGGATGAGTACGCGCGCCTGTTGCGGGGAACGGCGGAGCGCAGTGTGATCGATGCGGACCGGGCCCAGTGGGACTACAACCCGGTGATGGTGGATGGATCCCTGACCCTGGGTTCGAAGGCGGGTTATGGCCGGTACTATCAGTCGGGGGTGGGCACCCGGGATTTCGCGGGCATGGTGCGCAAGATGAAGGACTATGTCCTGTATCGGGGAAACGACCCGACCTTTTCCCTGGAGACCATCAGCCGGGATGTGGCGGTGCCGGGCCGTCCGACGGTGACCCGGTTGGGATCGGGAGTCTTCGCCTTGGACACCCTGCGTTTTGGAGTTGGGGATTATTCGGGATCTGCGGCGGGAGCCTCGGTCCGGTGGCGGTTGGCGGAGGTGACGCGGCCGGATCATCCGGCCCATGACCCCACTCGGCCCCTGCCGTATGAAATCGATGCCGTGGCGGATTCGGGTGAGTTGCCGATGGGGACGTCCGCGTGGAGTCCGGCATCGGGGGAGTTGAAGGCGGGCCGGCTTTATCGGGCGCGGGTGCGCTACAAGGATGTGACGGGGCGGACGAGTCGGTGGTCGGAGCCGTTGGAGTTCACGGCGGCGCCGGTGACGGGAACGGGGGCGGGTTTTGCTGAACTACGGATCACCGAGTTGATGTATGACCCGGCGGCCGGCGGGTATGAATTCCTGGAGTTGCACAACCGGAACCTGGAGTTGGGGCTGTTGATGACGGGGATGCGGTTCACCTCGGGGATCCAGTTCGAGTTTGGCGAGGGTGTGGTCCTGGCCCCGGGCGAGCATGCCGTGTTGCTCCGGTCAACGAACGTGGCGGGGTTCCGGAGCCATCATGGTCTGGACGATTCGGTGCGGGTATTGGGGACCTATGACGGGGCGTTGGCCAATGAGGGGGAGCAGTTGGTGTTGCGGGCGGCGGACGGCGGGACGGGCGAGATCCGGTTCAGCTACGGAGTGGTGGCGCCCTGGCCGACCGTTGCGGCGGGTGGCGGTCATTCGCTGGTGCCGGCTGAGACGGGACCGGTGGATATGAACCTGCCGGCGCATTGGCGGGCGAGTTCGGCATTGCGGGGTTCACCGGGGCGTGCGGATCCAGCGCCGGAGGAGTTCCGGATCCTCACGGTCTCGGTGGGGTTGGCTGGAATCGAGTTGGAATACCCGGGGGGCGCGGGGCAGGTGGAGGTCTTGGTGACAGGAGATCTCAGGGTGTGGAGCGTACTTCAGACGATGCCGGCGACCGGTCGGGTGACGGTGCCGATGGGGGAAGGGGAG
>CAZDYB010000112.1:0-10648 GCA_964509045.1 uncultured Akkermansia sp. | reverse complement strand
GGGGCGAGTTGGAGTCGGAGGTCGGCGATGTTGCCACTGGGCGGGGCGATGACGACGTGGCCGCGGGCGGCGTCGGGTCGGCATTTTCCGTAGGGCGGAAGGGTTTGGCCGATTTCCTCGTAGATGCGGTTGAGGCGGGCGACAGGCTCGGTGACAAGAATGGGGAGTTGGGCGTCGCGGAGTGCGGAGAGGATTTCCTGGGCTTTGCCAAGGCTGTAACCGAGGAGGATGGGTACCTGCTGTTGGTCGAGGGTTTCGCGACAGAAACGGATGAGATCGGCGAACACATCCTGGGCTGGGGGAAAGACGAAGGAAGGGCGGCCGAAGGTGGTTTCCATGACGAGGATGTCGGCCCGTACGGGATGGCAGGGTTCGCAGGAGAGGGCGGGGCGAAGCTTGAAATCGCCGGTGTGGAGCAGGGACCCGGCGTCGGTCTCGACCAGGGTCATGGCGGAGCCGAGGACATGACCGGCGGGCAGGAGGGTCAGGTGGGCGGCGCGGGGTGGACCGAACCTGGGATCCCTGAGGTCGGTTTGCTGGTGGTAGGGCAGGACATGTTCGATGCGATCGCCGGAGAGGCGTGCGCGCATGAGGCGACGGGTGGCCTCGGTGAAGAGGACTTCAGCGTGGCGTGCGGTGTGGTCGGAGTGGGCGTGGGAGACGACCGCAAGTTCGCCGGAAGCGACGGCATGATGGGCGTCGATCCAGAGTCTGCACCCGGGCAGGTGGATGGCCTGGCGGGTGAATTGGAAGTCGGGGCCGGCCATCCGTGGAAGGGCAGGGGAAGGGATGGAGTCTCGTCACCGCGACTGCCACGGGCCGTTCCGGGCAGGTCAGGGCTTGGCTGCGATGCAGAACAGATGCTGATCGCCGCGGAGCAGCAGGTGGCCGGGGATGGGCACCGGAGTGGCGATGATCCGTTCGCCCATCGGGTTTTCGGAGATCAGTTCGAACTTCGTGCCCACCCGCGCAACGAAAACGACGCCGTCCTCGCGCGCTGCATAGAGCAGGTCGCCGGCGATCACAGGCGATGCGTAATAAGGGGCGGATGTCCGCGGCAAGGCTCCGGTCCAGTGGGTCTTGCCCGTCAGGGGATCGAGGCACACCACTTCGCCGCGATGTCGCAGCAGGTAGACCCGGCCATCCGCCGCGGCGGGTGCGGAGACAAATACCCCGATGTCATCCCGGCCCCATGCCCGATGGGACTCGGTGACATCGCCGGTTCCACCGAGTCGAACGGCGTGGAAGCTGGCCTGGCCGGGGCGGTCATCGCGTCCGACGGGGACCATGACGATTCCCTTGTCGACCAGGGGTGTGGCGATGGCGGGCCAGAAGCCGGTTCCCTTGGGGTTGAACCCGCCGGATGACCACAGGACCCGACCGTCCTCGACGGCATGGGCGGTGAGTTGATCGGCGCCCCAGATGAGGGCGGCGGGTGTACCGGCCTGATTGAAAAGGACCGGTGTGGCGTAGCCGTTGTTGTTTTCCGCTGGAGCCTTGAAATTGCGGGGCTGTTTCCACAGCAACTTGCCGGTGTCGACGTCGAAGGCCGCCAGCCAGGAATCACCGTCATGCAGACGGCTCAGGAGGAGACGGTCGCCCGCCAGGACCGGCGAGGTGCCGGAGTCCCAGAACAGCTTTTCCACTCCGTACTGCTCGGTGAGGTTGATCTTCCATCGGACCTCGCCGTCGCGGGTGAGCGAGGCCAGGTGACCACTGCGGAAATGCACATAGACATGGCGGCCGTCGGTGACGGGCGACGCATTGCAGCTGGAGGCGAGCGACCGGTGTTTGGGATCGCTCAGGGCGCCGAGCCGGGTTTCCCACAACTTCTTTCCGGAGAGATCAAAGGCCAGCACGGCATCCTGTCCTTCCGACGGGGAGGTCATAAAGATGCGGCCGCCTGAAACGATGGGAGTGGAGGTGCCTTTGCCGGGCAGTTCGACCTTCCAGGCAACGGTATCGGCCGTCCAACGTTCCGGGTACTGGCCGGAGCCGCGGCTGGCATGGCCGTTTGCGCCGCGCCAGCCGGGCCAATCCGCCTCGGCGGCCTGGCAGGAAAGCGAACCACACAGCAGGAGAAGGGCGGTGAACGGGGCGCAGGCCGGCGCGGATGGAACGGGAGGCTTCATCGTGGCCAACCATGCCCAGATGCCGTGGAGGCGTCCAGCATCGGGCCAGGCCATGCGGGGCCGGGCGCGTCTTGACACTGCCCACCACTGGAGCGGCGACAGCCTGTCGCCAGAAACGCGTGGACGGGAGAAGGGGCCGGGGCTCATGGACCCGGACGTTCCCGCTCGGGGCGTTCCCATTCGGTACGCAGGACGGTGCCGTCGGGACCGAGCGTGATGCGCAGGCCCTGATCCGGGGACTTGGCCTGGACGATGTAACGGGTCTGGCCTTCCTTGAAGATTTCCATCACCTGACGCACGGGGATGTCGCCCACGATTCCGCTGATCTCGCCCTGGACAACGGGGTCGAGTCGGTCGAGGGACGATTCCATCTGGCGACTCCGGATGACGCCCTGTTCATCGACGGTGATCTCGATGCCGCGACCGTCGGAAAGGCGGGAGTCGACGTGATAGAAGGTGCCGTCGTCGGTGGAGATGGCGCGGGCGCCCTGAAGTGTGGTGTCGCCCAACTGGGATTGAAGCGCCTGGGCAACCGCCGGGGGAAGCGCGCCGGGTTCGGTCCATGCCTTCTTGTTCTGGATGGTGCGACGCAGCAACGCGGCTCGGTCACCGGGTTCGGATGCGGCTGTCGCGGCGGTCCGCGCCCGGGCGGATTCGGTGAGGGCCGCGAGGTCGCGTCGGAGTTGGGCGATGTCGCCGCGCAAACGGAGCAGTTCGGGATCCGATTCGGCGGGACTGGGCGTGGGAGCCGGGGCGACGATGGGAATCGGCGGGGAATCCAACCGGGCTTCCAGGAGGCGCACCTGACTGAGCAGTCGTCGATCCTGGAGCTCGAGTCGGAAGACGAAGACGGCGCCGAGCAGGACGGCGGCGACACCGAGCATCCTGGGCAGGGAATTCATGAGGGGAACGCTACGGAGATGGGGTGAAGTCTGCAACGCCTCGGAGGCGCGCCCGGGAACGCGGACATTCCTGTCCGCAAAAGAGGGAGGGCAAGGTGGTGTGGAATGAATTCCGCGCTCCTGAGTGAGTGGAGCAGCGAAGTTGGGTTGCCGGAGGATCGGGGACGGCGAGGGGCTTGGCCGGGGAACGGGGTGCGGCGAGGATGCGGCGTGAACAGTCGATGGGACATCGGAGAACTGGCTGAACTGGAGTGCGAGATCTGGAGGGCGTTGGGTTCGGCGGTGCGGCGTCCAAGGGATCCATGGCGCACGCCGGTCTTGACGACCCGTGCGGATGGCGACTCCCGGGTGTTGGTCTTGCGTGCGGTGGAATCGGGAGTGCGCGAGCTGGAGTTCCACACGGATGCACGGGCTCCGAAGGTGGTGGCGTTGCAGCGTGATCCGGGCGTGACCTGGGTCTTTTACTCCGCACGTTGGCAGGTCCAGTTGCGGATCCGCGCGTCGGCCCGCGTGCATGTCGGGGATGCCGAAGCGGCGGCGGCGTGGGAACGGGTGCCGGAATCTTCCCGCATCAATTACTCAGCCGGGCCGGCTCCGGGAACGATTCGGTCGGGACCGGGCGAGGCCCAGGATTTCCGCGAGGGAATGCTCGCCCATTTTGCGCGGGTCCGAACCACGGTGGAACGGATCGACTGGTTGTGGTTGCGGCCGGGGGGGCATCGGAGGGCGACCTGGGAAATGGTCGATGGCGAATGGAACGGCGCGTGGCGGGTGCCCTGATGCAGGTTCACTCGGGGAACGGAGCGGCGACGTTGGGTCGCCGAGGGAAGGGGGCGGCGAGGGGACATCTATTGCTCCGGAGGGAGGGTGGGTGGGTCCGGGGCGGCGGCAACCGGGGTGATTTTGGGTGGAACAGGCCTTTGCGATTGCAACTGAGGCGTGTGGTCGTTAGTGGAAGCGGCGGTTTCTCACGCAGCAACACAACAAAGCACAAGAATTATGCCCAACGCCTACCACGCATCGATCGAGGGCGCGCAGCATGGAGCGAAGTCTCTCGAATCGTTTCTGGACTATGCCAAGGCCGCCGGAGCAGCTGGAGCCCAGCCGTCCAACTACATGCTGGGAGACGGCAAGGGTGGATTCCGCAAGGTGAAGGACATCCGGGCGGCGTTTGAGTCCCGGGAGATGCATCTCGACGGCATTTCGGCGCACTGTCCGTTCTGGGTGCATACCTCGGCCTGGACGGGCACCCGGTCCGGCAACCCGTTCATCGCGCCCGACCTCGCCAAACAGGCGCCAGACAAGATCGAGAAGTGGCATGAGACCTATCTGTTGAAGTTGATGGATCTGTCGGCGGAATTGGGGGTGAAGAGCCTGCCGATGTTCTGGGGTGTGGCGTTCGGATGGGAGCTGGCGAGTGGCTATCCGTGGGGATTCTGGGCGGGCTCGGGTTTCGACCTGTTGAAGGAGGGCCAGGAGCGGTTCGTGAAGAAGACGGCCAAGCTGCGCAAGAAGGCCAATGAACTTGGGATCAAGCTGTGTCACGAGATCCATCCGGGAACCGGCGCGATGTGTGCCGACGATTTCCTGATGCTGGTGCAGATCTGCGACAATGATCCGTGCCTGGCGGTGAACGCGGATCCGTCGCATTGCTGGGAGGGTGAGACGTGGGAAAGCCGTTTCCTGAAGGTGGGCAAGTACATTTACGCCGCCCACGTGAAGAATTTCGTGATCCGACCGGGGTTCCCGTTGCGGTCGATGGAGCCCAACTGGCCGAAGCGGGCGATGCAGTTCACGGATCTGCCGTCGGGCGACCTGAACATGCAGCGGTATGTCGAACTGTTGCTGCACGTGGGGTATCGGGATCGTTACTGCAAATTGAACGGCACGGCGACAGCCCCGTTGGTGGTGGAGGCGGAGTCGGCGCATCGCGATCTGGATTTCACGAGCGCCAACGGCATTGCGTATGTGCGCGATCATTGCTGTTGGCCGGCTGCCGCGGGAAGTTTCGAGGACGGAATGGGGGCCTGATCGGGTCGGTGGTCTGGGATTGGATCCGGCACCCGGTTTTTGCGGAGGTTTGGCTTGGGGAGCGCGGGGCGATTGGATCATGCTGCGCGCCACTCCATGAGTACACCGAACGTATCTGCCGAAGATCCCGGGTTTCAGTGGTGGCGATTGCTCAACCGGTACCAGTGGTTCGTGTTGGCGGTGGCGGCATTGGGCTGGCTGCTGGATTGCATGGACCAGCAGCTCTTCAACCTGGCCCGGGTGCCGGCGATGAAGGATCTGCTTCGCAACACCCTGCCGCCGGGGGCCACACCGCAACAGTTGTCGTCGATGGTGTCGGAGCATGCCGGTTATGCGACGGCAATCTTCCTGCTGGGTTGGGCGACGGGTGGGTTGATCTTCGGGGTCCTGGGCGACCGGATCGGTCGTGCGAAGACGATGTTGATCACCATCCTGCTGTATTCGGGTTGCACCGGGTTGAGTGCGTTTGCGACGGCATTCTGGGATTTCGCCCTGTACCGGTTCCTGACCGGGCTGGGTGTTGGTGGTGAGTTTGCGGTGGGAGTGGCGTTGGTGGCGGAAGTGATGCCGGACAAGGCCCGGCCCTATGCATTGAGCCTGTTGCAGGCGTTGTCGACGGTCGGGAACATCGGGGCGGCGGTGACCAGCATGTCCCTGGGGCGCCTGGAGGAGACCGGCGTGTTGGGCAATCTGGGAGGATGGCCGGCGTGGCGCTGGATGTTCGTGGTGGGAGCGGTGCCGGCCCTGTTGGTGGTGGTGGTGCGGCGCAAGTTGCGCGAACCGGATCGGTGGGTGCAGTTGAAGCAGAATCAGACTGCCGCTGAAGCGAAGAAGCTGGGGGATTACGGGGAACTGTTTGGCAACCCCAACTGGCGTCTCCCGGCGTCGATCGCCGGGGCCTTGCTGGTGGCTGGCATCCTGCTCGCCTTCCTCGGTCCCCAAGCCTGGTCCGCGGTGGAGATCTTCCCTGGATTCTCCCAGTTGAAACTGGTGGTGACCGGGTTTGCCGTGGCGGCGTTGGGGGCGGGAATCTGGTGCGTGTTCGGAGGTGGCGGCGACACCACCTACCGCAGTCGGGCGGTGGCGGGCCTGATGCTGGCATTGGCGGGAGTGATCGGGGTGTGGGGGATCGCCTTCTTCAGCTTCGACCTGGTGCGCTCGGTGCTGGCCAAGAAGTTCGAACTGGAAGGAATCACCGGGACGGAATTGGCGGGCAAACTGACCTTCTGGGCTGGGATCACGTCGATGATCCAGAACATCGGGGCGTTCCTGGGCATCTATACTTTCGGCATCGTGGCCCAGCGGATGGGACGGAAGCCGGCATTCGCGATCGCCCTGGTGTTCGCCATGTTTTCCGTGGCGGGGACGTTCTGGTTCCTGAAGGATTTCGCGGACCTGTGGATGGTGTTCGTGATGGGCTTTGGGACGTTGGCGTTGTTTGGGGGGTATGCGGTGTATTTTCCGGAGCTGTTCCCGACGCGCCTGCGGAGCACGGGCACGAGTTTTTGCTACAACGTGGGGCGGTTCGTGGCGGCGAGCGGGCCGGCGGCGCTGGGGTTGTTGACGGGAACCATCTTCAAGGACACACCGGAACCGTTGCGCTATGCGGGGGTGACGATGTGTTCGATCTATGTGATCGGGTTGTTGGCATTGCCGTTTGCGCCGGAGACCAAGGGCAAGCCCCTGCCGGAAGAAGATCGCGGAGTGGCGCATTGACGGCGGGGCGGCCCTGGGGGGCATCCCCTGATCGGAGCGGCGACGTTTGGTCGCCGGAAGTGCGTCGATGGAAGAAGCGGCTGTGGGACGGCAAAAGACGTTGCCGCCCGCCCACCGGCTTTTTGGAGGGCCAAGTCATGATGCTCCCGGACGGCGCCCGGATTCAAAGCCAGCCTTGCAGGGCAGGGGTTGACCGGTAGGGTCGTGGCGCACAGGCGCCACCATGAACCATTACGATCTGCATCACACCCTGACCCACGTATCCGACGCGCGACCGGACGATCGAGCCCGCTTCATCAGCCGCACCTACGCCCACCTGGCGGGGGCGGTGCTGGCCTTCATGGTGGTCGAGATGGCGTTGCTGCGGTCCCCGGTGGCGGGTTGGATGCTGCAACTGCTGGGAATGGGCAACATGGCATGGCTGGTGGTGCTGGGGGTGTTCATGGGGGTGACCTGGTTTGCCCAGCGCCTGGCCAACAACTCGGCATCGGTCGGGACCCAGTATGCCGGGCTGGGACTGTATGTGCTGGCGGAGGCATTGATCTTCGTCCCGATCCTCATGGTGGCCACGCGTCATGGGGGACCCAACACGGTGGCCACGGCTGCGGCGATCACCGCCACGCTTTTCCTGGGGCTCACCGTGGTGGCGTTCACCACCCGGACCGATTTCCATTTCCTCGGGGCCATCCTCAAGATCGGGGGCTTCGTCGCACTCGGTTTCATCGGGGCCAGCATCCTGTTCGGATTCAGCCTGGGACTGTTGTTCGCGTCGGTGATGGTGGTGTTTGCGGCGGGCGCGATCCTTTATGAGACCTCGAACATCATGTTCCGGTACGGCCCGAACCAGTACGTCGCCGCATCGCTCTCGTTGTTTGCGTCGGTGATGCTCCTGTTCTGGTATGTGCTGCGCATCCTGATGGGACGTCGGGATTGAGTTGAGGGGATGGGCTGGCGGGGATCCGGATTGGGTCTTGGCCGGCATCACCGGGTCGCTACGGTGTCCGGATGCGCGGGCGACTGCTGTTTTTGATTTGGGTGCTGGGATGGGCCATCGGCCTGGGTGCGGCTGAGCGGAGCTTTGATTTCACGACGGTACCGCGGGGGGAACTGCCGCCGGGTTGGAAGCCGTTGCTGGCGGGGAAGGGCAAGCCGGGGGAATGGAAGGTGATGATGGCGGATGTGCCGCCGACCCTGGCGCCGTTGAGTCAGCAGGCGCCGAACATCACGCAACGGGCGGTGGTGGCGCAGGTGGGACGGGATCCCGAGGACGAGCGTTTCCCGCTGTTGGTGTTTGAGGAGGAACGGTACTCGGACTTCGAGGCCCGGATGCGGTTCCAGATCGTGGGTGGCGGGGTTGAACAGATGGCGGGACTGGTGTTCCGGGGGACGGATGCGGGGAATTTCTACGTGGTTCGCGCGAGTGCCCTCGGGAACAATCTGCGGTTCTACAAGTTCGTGAACGGCGAACGATCGGTTCCGATCGGGCCTGAAATTCCGATCACCAAGGGCAGGTGGCATGAGCTTGGGGTCAAGTGTACCGGCAACCGGATCGAGGTGTTTCTGGATGGAAAGAGCGCGATGCCGGTGTTGACGGACAATTCGCATGCGCTGGGTTGGCTGGGGTTCTTCACCAAGTCGGATTCGGTGGCCCACTTCACGGATCTGAAGCTGACCTATCGGCCGTTGGAGACCCTGGCGCAGGTGCTCGTGCGGACCTCGTTGCAGGACAATCCACGCCTGGTGGATCTCCAGTTGCTCGGAAAGAAGCCGGGTTCGGATCGATTGGAAGTCATGGCGTCGAAGGTGGCGGGTGATGTGGGACGGGAAGCTTCGGAGACGGAGATGAAGGTGTGGTCGGAAAACCGGGCTTATTACGCCAAGACCAAGGCGGCGGCGATCGTCACCAGCCCTTTGCATGACCGGAACGGGGAGGTCATCGGAGTGGCGCGTTTCGCCTTGAAGCCGTACGCGGGGCAATTGGAGTCAGCCACCATCGCCCGGGTGCTGCCGATCGTGCGGGATATGGAAAAGCGGATCGGTGGTTCATCGGACCTCATGGAGTGACTTCGGGCCAGACAGGTCCGGAACTGGGGAATCACACCCGATCGTGCGGGTGGTATTGAATCGGGTGCCGGGGCATGAAGCGGGGAAACAGTGAAAACACCGACCACTTCATCGGAACGTTTCGTGGCATTCGCGAAGTTGTCTGGCAGGGGTGATGCTCTTGTGTCAGCCATGAAAGCAGCGGTGTTCATCGAGCGGGATGGGGTGCTGAACCACCATGTGCCGGGAGTGCATCAGCCTGGGATTCCGCATCGGGTGGAGGAGTTCCGTTTGGTGGAAGAGGCGAAGCCGCTTCTGCAGGGGTTGCGGGACGCGGGTTTGCTGGTCCTGGTGACCACGGTGCAACCCGGAATCTCCCGCGGGGAGATTTCGCGGGGTGAGGTGGATCTGATGCATCGGATCCTGATGCACAAGATGCCGGTGGATGAAGTGCTGCTGTGTGCGTCAGATGACCCGACGCATCCCTGTTACAAGCCGCAGCCGGGCCTTTTCATGGAAGCGGCGTTCAAGTACGGGCTCGACCTCGATCGATGCTTCGTGGTGAGCGACAAATGGCAGGATGCCAAGGCGGCCCAGGTGGTGGGTTGCACTTCGATGATGATCCAATCGCCATGGGTGGGAGATGACCATCATGACTTCGTGGTGCCCGACCTGAAGACCGCGGTGCGGAAGATCCTGGACCGGATTGCGGCACCGACGACCTGTGCGGTGCTGGCTTGAGAATGGGCGTCAGGCGGCCTGCCAGACGATGTTGCCGCCGACGATGGTGTGGGTGGCTCGACCGCGAAGCGCCCATCCATGGAAGGGATTGTTGCGGGACCGGCTTTCGGTGTCGGACCGGTCGCAGACCCAAGGATGGTCGATGTCGATGACGGTGACATCGGCGACGGCACCGATGGCGAGGGTGCCGCGGCCGCGATCCAGGTTGAGGAGCCGGGCGGGGTTGCAGGTGAACTTGGCGAGCAGGCCTGGCAGGGACATGCGTTGGGAATGGTAAAGCTGCATGAGCGACAGGCTCAGTTCCACCTCAAGACCGACGATGCCGAACGGGGCGTTGTCGAACTCCACCTCCTTTTGCGCTTCGGTATGAGGGGCGTGATCGCTGGCAATGATCTCCAGGGTGCCATCGGCGAGTCCGATGAGGAGGGCTTCGCGGTCCGCGGCGGTGCGGAGCGGAGGATTCATCTTCCAGTGGGTGTGATAGGAAGGCCAGACAGGCAGCGGGACTTCCTTGAACCAGGCCTCGGCGAGGGGGCGGCCGTCCTCCGCCCAGAAAGCCTGGCTGCCGGCGATGGAGGAATCGGTGAGGACGAAATGATGGGGACAGGCTTCTCCGGAGATGGGAATGCCGCGGGAACGGGCGTCGCGAAGGAGTTGGACGGAGGCAGCCGAACTGAGGTGCTGACAATGGATGCGGGTGCCGGTGAGTTCCGCGAGGAGGATGTTGCGGGCGACGATCATTTCCTCGCCCGCGGCGGGCCAGCCGGAGAGCCCGAGGACGGTGCTCCAGTAGCCCTCGTGCATGACCCCGTCGTTCACCAGTCCGTAGTCCTGGCAATGATCCATCACCGGCAGGTTGAATTGTCGGGCGTATTCGAGCGCGCGCCGCATCAGGTCGTTGTTCTGGATGCAATGCCCGTCATCGGTGAGGGCCACCACCCCGGCTTTGGCGAGGGATCCGATGGAAGCGAGTTCTTCGCCGGCGATACCTCGGGAGAGGGCACCGGTGACCTCGACCCGGATGATGGCCGCCCGGGCCTTTTCCTGGACCAAGGCGACCGTGGACGCGCTGTCGATGGCCGG
>CAZDYB010000111.1:0-10699 GCA_964509045.1 uncultured Akkermansia sp. | reverse complement strand
CCCGCGTCATCACTCCATCGAGTGCCGCATCAATGCCGAGGATCCCTTCCAGGATTTCCGGCCATCCCCCGGGCGGATCGAAATGTATTACTCGCCCGGCGGCATCGGGGTGCGGCTCGATTCCCACGCCTATGCCGGCTACACCATCCCACCGTACTACGATTCCATGATCGGCAAGCTGATCACCTGGGGGAAGGACCGCGCCGAGGCCATCAACCGCATGAGCCGGGCCCTGAATGAGTACCTGATCACCGGGGTAAAGACCACCATCCCCTTCCAGATGGCGGTCCTTCAGGATCCCGATTTCAGGCGCGGTCAATACACCACCAATTTCGTGGAAAAACTCCTTTCCGGCGCCAGGCGCGAGTTGATCCAGGAAAAGGCATGACCCAGGCTGCCGTGGTGGATGGTGCTGCTTCCGCCACCCGCCGACACCGTCCGTCATGCGCACTCGATCCGGCATTCTTGCACTGGTTGCCCTTCTGATCGGCTTCGGAGCCGGCCTGCTCTCCGCCCGCCGTCTCCTCCCCCCCAGCGGTCCCGCCGCTGCGACCACAGCCTCCACCCACACCGGCGCCTCCCTCCCGAAATCCGGGCAGGCCAACGAGGGACCAACAGGGGGCTCCGCAGCTTCCCCTCGATCAGTGGGCGACTGGGAACGCGACTTCATCGCCCTTGCCGGGCTGAGTTCCAGCGTGGCCCGCGGTGACCAGGCCCGTGCCCTGGCCGACCTCGCCCCCCTCGCCCAGGTCGCCCAGATCCTCCAACTGGCTGATCAACAACTCGGCGGTGACATCCTGTATGTCTTCGTGGAACGCCTGTTGCACCGTCTGGCGGCGGTGGATCCAAAGGCAGCCCTCGGTTGGGCGGATCGGTATGCCAATCGCGGATTCGACTGGGGACTTCGCGAAACCATCATCGAGGCCTGGGTTGGCACCGATCCCACCGGCGCCCTGGTCTGGTTCGAATCCCTGGGTGTAGGCCACGCCCGCATGCAGGTGGAGGATGCCATGGCAATGGCTCTTGCCCGCCGCGCCCCGGCCCAGGGCCTGGCCTTGGTGCAACGCCTTCCATCGGGGCCATTCAAGGATGGGTTTCTTGGGCAATTCTTTGATGCCTGGGGCCAGACCGATCCCGCCTCGGCAGCCCGGGCCGGACGAACCCTCCTCGCCACCACCCGTCACGCCGCCGTGCTGGGTGCCGTCATCGGCCAATGGGCCCAACGGGATCCGGCCGCAGCCCGCAGCCTGCTCGACTCCTTGCCCTCGGGTCCCATCCGACGCCAGGCCGCCGTCGCCACCATCGAAACCCTCGCCGGCGTCTCCCCGGCCCATGCCGCACAACTGGCCCTCGACCTCGCCAACATCGGATCCCGCGCCGATCTACTCTCCATCGTCGCCCAAAGATGGGGATCGAGCGATCCCACCGGTGCCATCCAATGGGCCGAGTCCATCGGCGATCCCCGCCATCAGCGCGCCATCATGACCGCCCTGATCGAGTCCCTCGCCCAGTCCCAACCCAACCTCGCCCTCGAACTGCTCCAACGTCATCGCATCGGCGGGAGCAACGAGGAAATCTACCGAACCCTCAGCTCGGAACTGGCTTCAGACCCCCAGGCCACCCTCGCCTGGCTGGAAACACTGCCCACCGCCGGTGCCCGTCAGGCCGCCTTCAGTGGTCTCATCGAGTCGTGGACCACCCAGGATCCCGCCGGCGCCGCCCTCTACGCCACCAACCTCCCCCCCGGCAGCCGTCGCATGGAAGCCATCGGGGCCGTGGCCAGCCAACTCGCCGTCGGTGATCCCGATGCCGCCGTCGCCTGGCTGCAAGGACTGCCGCCCGGTCAGGAAATGGTCAGTGCCGCCCGGAGCATGGTCTGGCAACTGGCACAGAATGATCCCCTCAAGGGTGTGACCCTCCTCGAATCCCTGCCCGAAGGTGCCAACCGCAGCCAGCTTTTCAGCAGCCTCATTTCAGGTTGGGCCGGCAATGACCTCGATGGCGCCATCAACTGGGTCCAGGCCCGACCGGACAGCCCCGAACGCCGGGCCGCCCTCGGAAGCCTCGTCGGGCACTGGGCCGAATCCGACCCCGTAGCCGCAGCCGGCTTCGCCGCCACCCTGCCACCCGGATCCGAGACCGACGCCTTTGTCGCCAACCTCGCCGGCGCCTGGGCTGGGCAGGATCCCCAGGCCGCCTTGACCTGGGCTCAAGGCCTTTCCTCCCCCAGCCAGTCCCAGTCGGCCATGGAAGACATCATCGGTCGTTGGGCCGAGAATTCCCCCGCTGATGCCGTGGCCTTCGCCCAAACCCTCACCGATCCAGCCACCCAACGGAATTCCGTCCTCGCAGCGGTCAATACATGGGGCGAAAGCAATCCCGAACAGGCCGCCACATGGCTCGAAGCCTTGCCTCAGGGCGACACCCAGACCCTTGCCGCCAGTTCCCTCGTCCGTTCCTGGGGGGCTTCCGATCCCGTCTCCGCCGCCCAATGGCTCGCCGGACAGCCCGAAGCCCTGCGGACCGACGATGTCGTGGCGTCCCTCGCGTCGAGCCTGTCCCAGTTCGAACCGTCATCCGCGCTTCAATGGGCCGCCGCCATCCGCGATCCCGCCCGACGCCAGACCGAAGTGGTGCGACTCGGCCAGAACTGGATCCAGAACTTTCCCGGACAGGCCCGCGACTGGCTTCAGCAATCGAATCTGGATGCCCAGACCCGACAGATGATCGAGATGGCCCTGGAACAGGCCGAGCCTTGATCCAACCCTGCTGGACTCACAGCTCCCGCTTGCCGGACAACCCGTAGTGCTCCCGGATCACGCCCACCACGTAATCCACCTGGGCATCCTCCAACTCCGGATACATCGGCAACGGCAGGATCCGCCCGGACACCCGCTCCGCCATCGGGAAATCCCCCGCCTTCCATCCCATCCCCTCATTGCATTTCTGGAGATGGAGCGGTCGCGGATAGTAGATCAGCGTCGGCACCCCACGATCCGCCAGGTGCGCCTGCAACGCGTCCCGCCCGTCACACTGGATCGCGTACACATGCCAGCAGTGATCATTCCCCGGACGCGTCCACGGCAATTCCACCGGCAATCCAGCCAGACCCTCATCATACCGCTTCGCAATCTCCCCCCGACGCCGCGTCCAAGCCGCCAGATGCGGCAGCTTCACCCGCAGGATCGCCGCCTGGATTTCGTCCAGGCGCGAATTGTACCCGTGCAGGTCATGGAAGTAGCGCCGCTCAATCCCATGCACGCGCAACATCCGCAATCGCTTCGCCAACCCTTCATCCGACGTCACACACATCCCCCCATCCCCGTCCGCCCCCAGGTTCTTGGTCGGATAAAAACTGAAACACCCGATGTCCCCGAAGGAACCCAATGGCCTCCCCAACCGATTCGCGCCGATCGCCTGGGCGCAATCCTCAACAATCCGGATGCCCCGCTCCCGCGCCCATCCGAACAATCCATCCCCATCCATCGCCTGACCGAACAGATGCACCGGGATGATGGCCCGTGTCCGGGGGGTACACCTCCGCTTCACCTCCTCCGGATCCAACGTGAAGGTCACCGGATCAATGTCCGCAAACACCAACCGCGCCCCGACCTGGATCACGGATTCCGCCGGGGCAATGTAGGTGAAGGGCGTGGTGATCACTTCATCCCCGGGCCCGATGTCCAACGCCCGAAGGGCCAGGGTCAGTGCGTCCGACCCGGAATTGACTCCGACCCCGTGACCGACCCCGATCAGGGAAGCCATCTCCCGTTCAAAAGCCGCCACCTCGGGGCCCAGGATGAAATGACCCCGGTCCAGCACCCCCACCACGGCCTGGATCAACGCCTCGCGCAAGGCCGCGGTCTGTGCCGCGGGATTGAGGAACGGTACCTGCATCGGGGCGAAGTGGTACCGGTCCAAAGCCCGGCGGCGAAGCAAATCTTCAACGAACCGGCCGGGCCGAAGGGGTCGGGGCATTGGTCGGAAGCGGCAACCTCCCCGGCTGCACCGTGCGGGGTCGTTGCAGCAATCCCGGTCCCAGCGTCTCCGCCGGGGTCTCCTTCGCATGCCCCTGCCACGCACGCACCCCGAAATATCCCGCCGCCAACACCCCCGCCAACACCAGCAGCGGCAATACCACCACCCATTTCACCCGCGAAAACTGCAGCATGATCCAGTCGATCACACCCTTCCTCAACCCTCCCAGGTTCGGGGATTCCATCACCTCCGGATGCGCCGCCAACTCCGCTTCCAACCCCGCGATGATCTCCGCCACCGGCAGTTTGAGATGGGTGGCATAGGTCCGGACAAACCCCTTGATGTACACCGGCGCACTGAACGCACGCCAGTTGCCGCTCTCCATCGCCCGGATGTGGTCCGACTTGATGTTGGTCGAGTTGGCCACCTCGGTGACCGACAACTGACGCCGCTCGCGTCCTTCCCTCAGCAACTCCCCAACCGTTGGCATCCCCGCCTTGTTAGCCGGTCCACACCCCCCAACGCAACGCCGCATCCCCACGAACCCGTTGCCTCCAATCTTCCAGCTCCCTCCACCCTCGCCTATCCTCACTGTCGTGCGCCCGCTCCTCCTCCTGCTCGCGACATGCCTGTGCCTCGCCGCAGGGGTCGTCCGGGCCTCCGTTCTGGTCGCCCTCGATCAGGAATGGTCCTGGACCCCTGCCGATCCCGCCTCCCATTCCCCTCTCTGGCTTGGGACCGGCTTCGACGATTCCCACTGGAACCGAGGCCGGTCCGGGTTCGGCACCCTCTCCTATGGCGAACAGTCCGCCATGCCCGCCTTCGAGGGTCGCGCCGTCCTCTTCCGGAAATCCTTCCTGATTCCCGATCCCGGGCTCCTCGGCACCCTGCTCCTCCGCATCGACTATCGCGACGGTTTCGTCGCCCACCTCAACGGACGCGAAGTCGCCCGACGCGGCTTCCCCAACCCGCCCGCCTCACCCATTTCCATCGACACCCTTCCCTCCCCCCGCGCCGCCGGTGCCGCCGAGGACATCCCCCTCGGCCCCGCATCCGGACTCCTGGTCGCGGGCACCAATGTCCTCGCCATCCAGGTCCATCCCGCCGCCGCGTTGCAGGGCATTGTCCTGGTGCCGGAACTCCTCGCCGACTTCATCCGCGGCCCCTATCTCCAGGCTTCCGACCGGAACGCCATGACCGTCCTCTGGCACACCGCCGTTTCCGCACCCGCCCGTCTCTACCACGGTGCGGATGATCCACCGACCCACGTCATCGACCTGCCGGCCGGTCAACGCCATGAGGTCACCCTGCGCGATCTCGTTCCGGGCCGGATCCATCACTATGCCGTGTCGACCTTCACCCCCGACGGACGCGAGATCCGCAGTTCGACCCGTTCCTTTCGCGCCCTGCCGGATCGCGGCCCGGCCCGGATCACCGTGATTGGCGATACCGGCGCCGGCACCGCGGGCCAATGGTCCATTGCCCGGGCTCTGGCCCGCGAACCCGCCGATCTGGTGTTGCATGCCGGCGACGTCGTCTACCCCGCTTTCACGGATCGCCTCGCCGACCTCCGACTGCTCAGCGTCTATCGGGAACAGATGGCCCGAAAGCCGTTCGTCCTTTCCTGGGGCAATCATGATCTCTTCCAGGGAACCAGTCCCATGCGATCCGTCATGCGTACCCCTCCCACCGACACTCCGCCCGAAGTCCATGCCGCCGAGGAGACCACTCCCCAATCGTACTACTCCCTCGATGTCGGCGAGGCCCACATCGCCGTCCTCTTCCAACCCGCCATGAGCCAGTACACACTCCGGACCCAATCCGCCCAGTATCGCTGGCTCGAATCCGATCTCGCCGCCTCCACCAAGCCCTGGAAGATCCTCATCGCCCATCACCCCATCCAGACCTCCGGTGGACATCGTTTCACCGACTACAACGCCAACGGAATCCCCGACTGGATCGAACTCTCCGAAGTCCTTCTTCCCCTCATCCGACGTCATGGCGTCCAACTCTACCTGTCCGGTCACGATCACATCTACGAGCGGTTCCTGCCCCAGGACGGTCTCCATTCCCTCATCACCGGCGGTGGCGGCGCACCCCTCTATGGATTGCGCGCCTACGATTTCCTCTCCTCCCAGATGCACGTGCGACATCACTTCATCCGACTCACCATCGACCGTCATCAGGCCCAGGTGCAGGCCGTGGATTCCCAGGGACAGGTGTTCGATTCGTTCGATCTCCAGAAGGTTCCGCCAACCGCGAGTCCCCTCCACGCCGCATGGATGCCCATCACCCCGGAAACCCGCGTCGCCAACAACACCGACGGCAACATCACCGGCCAGACCTATCCCCTCGGTCCCGCATCCCCCATCCCCGCCGTCACCGGTCGCACCGCCAACCTCGGCCAACTCCGCGTCGCCCTCGACCCAGCCCATCTCCACCTCGGTCTCGATCGCCTCATCTTCGGTCCCGAGACCGATGCCTGCGTCTTCATCGAACTGCCCGATCAGCCCGGCATCCCCACCCTCGCCGGCCTCGGCAATGGCATTCCTGATCCGGCCGGCGAAGGAGTCGATGCCCTCGACGGCATGGAAAACCTCTCCTTCCTCCGGTTCCGCCCATCCATCGCCGCAGTGGTCGGCGACGAACATGCCGATGCCGTGCACCGATCCTTCAAACGCCCCAGTCATTCCATCGGACTCGGTCAGGGCATCTTCCATCTGGCCCCCGGCTTTCCCAACATACCCGGCGCCCGACTCCAGCAATTCAATCGATCCCCCCAGGACAACGTCGCCCCACCCGAACAGAACGCCGACTTCATCGTGATGTCCCTGCCCCGATCCGAACTCGGCTCCCTGAAGGCCGGCGATTTTCTCCGGATCGGAGTCATTGCCGCCGGCAGGCCCGATCCCATCCGCCAGGTCCGCCAACTCGATACCGGCTTCATCGGCAAATCCTTCACCCTCGATGACGCCGGGGTCGGCCTGCTCGAAGGCATCGCCATCCGCGTGCCCGGAGATCCTTCCATCGAACTGGAGATCCTCGCCCAACACACCAGTGACGGATCCATCCGGGTCGCATGGCCGGTCATCCCCGGCCTCCACGATCTCCAGGAATCCCCAACCCTCGACGGACCCTGGCGAAGCGTTCCCGGCTTCCCGAAATCCATCGAGGCCGTTCAAGCCACGGAATCCCTTCCCGCCAACGATTCCACCCGATTCCTCCGGGTGCGGCGCCTGCCCTGATGCCGCCTCAACCCTCCGCCGCCAAACCCTTCTCCAACAACTCCGCAATGCGGCCGGCGTCATAGACGCAACCACCCCACGTCCCTCCCCCAGCCCGCTGCAACGCCGCCCACAATCGGGTGTCTGCCGGCAACCGCTCGTGCGGCGCCAACCCCGGATGCATCGGCCGTCCTGACAACACCCGCTCCCCCTCTTCCTTCCCGAAAACCTGTTCTCCTTCCCCCACCAGATCCACTTCCCCAGACAAACCCACCCGATCAATCACAATCCGGATCCGGTCACCGCCCCGCACCCGCCCGATCGGTCCACCCGCCAACGCCTCCGGTCCCACATGTCCGATACACGCCCCGGTCGATACCCCCGAAAACCGGGCATCGGTCAGCAGGGCCACGTGCCGCCCGAACGGCAGATGCTTCAGGGCCGATGTCAGTTGATATGTCTCTTCCATCCCCGTTCCCATCGGACCCGCACCCATCAGCACGATCACATCTCCGGCCCGGATCCGTCCCTCCTTGATCGCCGCCATCGCATCCCGTTCCCGCGTGAACACCCTCGCCGGCCCCTCGTGCCGGAACACCCCGTCGGCATCGACCATCGCCGGATCAATCGCCGTGCTTTTGATCACCGATCCCTCCGGAGCCAGGTTGCCCCTCGGGAACGTCACCGTGCTCGTCAATCCACGTTCCCGCGCCCGCGCCGGTGGCAGGATGACATCGTCCGGATCCACCCCGTCGTGCTGCATCAACAACTCCCGGAATCTCCGACGCCGTTCGGAACCCGCCCACTTCTCCAACACCTCACCCAACGTGCCTCCCGACACCGTCCTCACCCCGAGATCCAACAAACCCAGGTCGCGCAGGTGCAACATCACTTCCGGTACTCCCCCCGCCAGGAACATCCGCACCGTTGGATGCGGCACCGGCCCGTTGGGAAGCACCGATACCAACCGCGGTGTCCTGCGGTTCACCTCGATCCAATCGTCGACCGTCGGTCGTCGCAATCCCGCCGCATGGGCAATCGCCGGCACATGCAACAGGAGGTTGGTCGAACCACCCACCGCCGCATGCACCACCATCGCGTTCCGGATCGATGCATCCGTCAACACATCGCGCCCACGGATTCCCGCCCGATCCATCGACACGATCGCCGCCGCCGCATCCACCGCAATCTGTCGCCACACCGTTGAACCGCTCGGGGCCAGGGCTGAATGCGCCGGCGCCATTCCCAACGCCTCCGCCACCACCTGAGCCGTCGCCGCCGTCCCCAGAAACTGGCAACCACCCCCCGGTGTCGCACACGCCCGACATCCCAGGTCCGCCGCCTCTTCCACCGAGATCCGACCATGGGCAAACCGCGCCCCGATCGTCTGGATGGCGCCTGCATCCTCCCCCTGCTCCGGCGGCAATGTCACTCCGCCCGGCACGATCACCACCGGTTGATCCCCGCAACCCGCCAGCGCCATCAACATCGCCGGCATCCCCTTGTCACACGTCGCAACCCCGATCACCCCACGCCGCTGCGGCAGGGACCGCGCCAGGCGCCGGAACACGATCGCCGCATCATTGCGGTAAGGCAGGCTGTCGAACATCCCCGTCGTGCCCTGGGTCCGGCCGTCGCACGGGTCCGACACATGCGCCGCGAAGGGCAATCCTCCCAGCGCCCGCAAGGCGTCCGCCGCCGCCTTCACCTGAAGCCCCAACTCCCAATGCCCCGTGTGGAAACCCAATGCCACCGGCGTACCATCCTCCCCGCGCAAACCTCCCATCGTGCTCAACACCAGATACTGCGATCGCCCCAGTTCCGCCGGATTCCATCCCATCCCCGCATTCTGCGACAGGCCGAACAGGTCGCCGCTCGACCACTCCCGCAGCATGGTCTCCGTCAGTGGCAATCGTCCGGCCGGACCAACAGCCCGGGTCCGGATGTCATAGACCGATTCCGGTGATTCCAGGCAGGGGATGAGAGGCATGCCGCAGCGTAACAACCCGCCCGTTTCCCGAGAAGACTCCACCGACTTAAGTCCGCCGCCCTCCAAAAGCTCCCCGGCGGCAGCCCCCCAATCCTTGCCGCGGTCCATCCACCCCGGATACCCTCCCAATCCCGGTTCCCCAACAGGCCCGGTCAACGCAGCAAATTCTATCTTATGGCGAAGCTCTCCGTGCGCGACATTGATGTCGCCGGCAAACGCGTTCTCATGCGCGTCGATTACAACGTCCCCATGGAGGACAAGGGCGGCGTGATGGTCATCAACGACACCACCCGCATCAAGGAGACCCTCCCCACCCTCCAACTCCTCATCTCCAAGGGCGCCCGCATCCTCCTCACCGCCCACCTCGGTCGGCCCGACGGCAAACGCGAACCTTCCATGAGCCTCCGGCCCGTCGCCGAAAAGCTCGCCGAAATGCTCGGTTCTCCCGTCCAGTTCGTCGACGAAACCGTCGGTGAAAAGGCCGAGGCCGCCGCCAATGCCCTCACCAACGGTCAGATCGCCCTCCTCGAAAACGTCCGGTTCCAGGCCGAGGAGGAAGCCAACGACCCCGTCTTCTCCGCCCGTCTCGCCCGTCTTGCCGACATCTACGTCAATGACGCCTTCGGGGCCGCCCATCGCGCCCACGCCTCAACCTGCGGCGTCGCCCGGATCGTCCGCGCCTGGGGCGGCCGCGCCGCCGCAGGTCTCCTCATGGAACGCGAACTCAAGTTCCTCGGCGATGAACTCGATCAACCCGCCCGCCCCTTCGTCGTCATCCTCGGCGGCGCCAAGGTCTCCGACAAGATCAAGGTCATCGACCGCCTCCTGGAGAAGGCCGACACCGTCCTCATCGGCGGCGCCATGGCCTACACCTTCAAGCTCGCCCACGGCGGGCGCACCGGTAAATCCCTCGTCGAGAAGGATCACACCGGCACCGCCCTCGCCGCAGAGGCCAAGGCCGCCCAGCGCGGCGTGAAGTTCCTCCTGCCCACCGACACCGTCGTCGCCGACCTGCGCGACACCGGCAAACTCAACAAGAAGGGACGTCCCGTCCTCGAACCCATCAATCCCCGGGTCGTCTCCGGCGACATCCCCGACGAAACCGAAGGCTTCGACATCGGACCGGAAACCGCGAAGACGTACGCCGAGGTGATCGCCGGCGCCGGCACCGTCCTGTGGAACGGACCCATGGGCATGTTTGAAGATGCGCGCTTTGCCGAGGGCACCCACGCCGTCGCCAAGGCCCTCGTCGCCGCCACCCAGAACAACGGCGCCAAATCCATCATCGGCGGTGGCGACTCGGTGAAGGCCATCAACAAGGCCGGCCTCGGCGACAAGGTCACCTTTGCCAGCACCGGCGGCGGCGCCAGCCTCGAATTCCTCGAAGGCATCCCCCTCCCCGGCGTACTCGCCCTGGAAGACACCTGATCCCCCCACGGGATTCCATTCACGCTTCACGCAACGGGGGCCATCGGCCCCCGTTTTCATTCCTTCGCCAATTCGGCAT
>CAZDYB010000110.1:0-10711 GCA_964509045.1 uncultured Akkermansia sp. | reverse complement strand
GTGGTGGACGGGTGGGGATTGGGTTTTTGGAGACGGGAGCGGTGTTGGAGGAGCCGGAAGGAAAATTGGTCCTGGTCGGGGGGAAGTTGGTGCCGCTTGGTGGGAAGTTGGTGCCGGGTGCGGGCGGGTTGGAGCCTTGGGGTCGGGGCATGGGAGAGGGGGTTGGCGTGGGAGTGGGTGAGGGCGCGTCGAGGGTGGGCAGGGCTGGGACGCGGACGTCGGCGAGCGGGTTGGGACGGAAGGCGAGGAGGCAGATGCGGGTGAGCAGGCCTGCGAGGAGCAGGATGCAACCGATGCGGAGGAGTGGGTTCAGACGGTCAGGCACGGGAAGGCTCCTTGGGTTTCCATTGGTCGAAGTCGAGGATGATAACCTGAAGCTGGAGTTTGAGTTGGCCGGGGCCGCGGGGATTGCCGGAGCACTGGATGGAATCGATGACGACGGGTACGCCGAGGGAATCGAGTCGGGCGAGGAACCCGAGGACGGCCTGGGCGGGGCCTGTTGCATCGAACTGGATGGAACCGAGTTCGCGTTCGGTGGAGCGGGAGGGGGATTCGCGGATGGAGCCGACCTGAAGGCCCTGGGTCTGGGCGGCCTTCTGGAGGGCGGCGCTGGTCTGGCCGACGACGGTATTGGTGCGGAGGGTGGCGGGATCGATCTGAAGCCGGTTCATGAGACGTTCGAGACGCTCGGCGCGGACCTCGTACCGTTGGACTTCGGCCTTGAGGGAGGTGGCGGTGCGGGAGAGTTGGAGGTGATCCTGGCGGATGGCGTTGGCGGTGCGGACCCATTTGACGCCGAAGAAGGCGATGAGATAGACGGCGAGGGCGATGGAGCCGAGGCGCAGGGTACGGCGTTCGGAGGGGGTGATCGATTTCATGGCCTGGAACCCGGGGAGGTTGGGATGGGGGAGCCGTTGGTGGAGGTGGGAGGCTTGGGGAGGTCGGGACCGATCTGGAGGGATTCGCGATCGGCGGCGGCCTTCCATTGGGCGGTGAAGCGGAAGGTCGTGCGTGGGTTGCCGGGTTGGGGCTGGGTTTGTTCCTCGACGACGACGCGGGAGAAGAATTTTGAATCGATGAGTTGGGTGCGGAGGTTGCCGACCTGTTGGGGGTTTTGGACCGCGCCGGAGAAGGTGACTTCGCCACGCCGGTTCATGGAGAGGGAATCGATGCGGGTGCCCTGGGGTGCGGCGTTGGCGATGACGTAGGTGGCGTCGAAGTAGGGAGGTTGGTTGTCGGCGATGTGCTGGACGAAATCGAGGCGGCGATCGATTTCGCCGAGGCGGTCGCGATCGAGTTGGAGGGCGGCGAGGCGTTTGCGGAGGAGGGGCCGGCTGATGAAGGCCTCGGCGTAGGGAAAGGCGAGCAGGGCAAGGGCGAGGACAGCCGCGCGAACGAGCCAGATACGGGACGGACTGGAGCCCGAGGGGATGGCGGGTTCCTGGACCGGGGAATCGTCGAGGGTCAGCTGGAGTGGCGGGTGGGAGCCGGGAGCCGCGAGTCGGGAACGGAGACCCAGGATGGCGGGGGAAGGTTGGGTGGCGGTGGGGCGGGGCTGAGGTCGGAGTCGGATCCGAAGGGGATCCAGTTCCGGGGGCAATCCGGCGGAGACCGAGAGCAGATTGTCGGTGGTGTCGAGAGGTGGCGGTGCGCTGAGTGAAAGGGCGTGGGTTGGGGGAGATTCCCGGAGGTTGTCGGCGAGCGGGACCGCCCACTGGCCGATGCCGGACTGGGCCGGGTTGGCGAACCAGGACGTGGCGTCGGAGGGGATCCAGCGGATCCGTTCGAGCGCGCCGTTGAGCCAATCCGATCGTTCAATGGAACCGGGTCCGACATCCAGTCGGGTGCCGGAGAAGGCGGACAGCTGGGCGGGATCGCGGACGAGACAGGCGAGGGTGAAGACGGGGTTGAATCCGGCATCGGACAGGGCGCGGGCGAGGGGTTCGATGGCGGAGCGGCGGAGGGCGACGACGGTGACGGACTGGAGAGGGTTGGGAGTGGGAGAGGAAGTGGGGGCTGGGGAGTCGAGGGCATTCCAGACGAGTTGATCGGGTGGCAATGGAAGTGCGGCCTCGATCTGGAGTTGGAGGAGTCGATGTCGTTCGGGGCCGGCCTGGGCGGGGATGGGGAGACGCCGGAGGGCGACGCCGCGGATGGGGAGGGCGCACCAGAGGACGGGCCGGGGCTGCCAGGGTTTGCGACCGGCGAGGGGTTCGACGGCTTTGGCGAGCGCCTGGAGATCGGCGGGATCGGGTGGACGCGAGGCATCGAACGGCCAGGGGAAGGTGACGGTGGAACCCTCGCGATGGACGAGGAGGGAGTCATCGCGAAGCTCGGCGAGGGCGGGGGGAGAGGTGAAGGGGTTGGGCATGATCAGAGGGCGTCCTCGCGATAGGAGAGGGTGGTGATGGAAGAGGATCCGATCCGGACGACGACCTCGATCCGGGCGCGGGTATCACGGTCAGGGAGGAGACCTTCGGCGCGGATGCGCCAGGTATCGGTGTTGGCGGTGATGCGGGGGAGGATGGGGCGCAGCCTGTCGAGATTCATGCCTGGGGCACGGAGCAGGGCGAAGACGTGGGGGAAACCGTCGATGCTCTGGCGATGGGCGACGAGGGACTGGGCGAGGGGGAGATCGATGCCTTCGAGACAGGCGAGGACTTCGGCGGGGGCGGAGTTGATGTTGATGCGACCGGCGGATGGGTCGTTGTCACCGACGGTGAGGAGATCGGCGACGTCGAGGAGGAGGTCCTCGGAGATGAGGCGTTGGCTGGAAGGATCCTGGCCGGGTGGACGGCCGGGGAGCGTGGGCAGGCCTGGGGCGTGGGCGGGGGCGGGGGGGGTGACTTCGAGGAGATCGAGGAGGGAATTGAATTCGTTCTGGGAACGGCGGGCGATGATGGCGCGGGCGATTTCGGGGGTGAACCCGCGGACACCGGAGAGGGCGCGTTCGTCGGCGGTCTTGAGATTGACGCGTTCCTCGCCGGCGGCGGTGAGATTGGGGGCGGCGGCGTGGACACCGAGCCAGGTTTCCCATCCGGGTCGTGAGGGTTCGGATTCGAATCGGGCGGGGGTGACGCCCCGGACCATGAGGAGTTCGCGGGTGGTCTGGAACGGACCATTGCGAGGCAGGACGGGAGGATTGCGTGAGGTGTAGAAATCGGCTTCGGCACCCCCGGGCCCGGGGAGGGAATCGGGATCCCGCCAGTCGGCGATGGCGGCGGCGACGTCGAGGGTCATGCCGGGGAGACGGAGCAGTTCGTTGGTGGAAGCGGAGTTGAGATCGAGGCGACCGGACTCGTCCTGGACACCGAATTGATCGGGGTTTGAGGAGGACGGGTTGAGGACGCTGTAACTGCCTGGGCCGAATCGGATGTCCTTGAAGAGTTGGGGTGCGTTTTCGAGTTGGGCGGAGAAATGGCGATTGGCGCGGCGGCGTTGGAGCAGGTCTTCGGAGAGGGCGGCCTTGGCGCGTTCGATGCCGGCGATGGCGAGGTAGCGGGCCTGGACGAGATCGCCCTGGTGACGGGCGAGACGGAGATCCTGGCGTGAGGTGTGGAGGACACTGACGACGACGACGGCGAGGATGACGACGCACCAGAGGACGCCGATGAGGATCGAGCCGTGGCGTCGGGCGCGGGGAGCGGGAGTGGAATTGGAGGGAGGCAGTTTCAGAAGCCGGCGGGATTCGGTGGGGAGTTGGGAGCGGAGTTGTCGGGAGTGGAAGGGGTTGAAGTGCTGGGGGCGGGCGTCTCGATTTCGAGGCGGACGACGGTATTGAAGAGGAGGGGCGGGGCGTTGGTGGCGGTATTGCCCGAGGAGGAGGGAATCAGTTCGCCGGGAACGGCGAGGGTGATCCGGACGGCGGTGGGCAGGCCGACGAGGTTGGGGCGTGGGCGGAAGGAGTTGGCTTGTTTGGCTTCGCCGTTGGGATCACCCCAGGAATCGAACCACTCGAAGCCGTCGTAGAATTCGAAGGTGAGGTCCTGGACGGGTCGGAGGATCTCCTCGCGACGACCGCCGGAGAGGGGATCCGGGGTGAACCCTGGGTTGCGGCGTCGATACAGGACGGATTCGCCGGAAACGGGGTCGGCTTCGATGAACCAACTGACGCAGGAATAATCGCCTTCGCCCTCGCGACGCGGTGTGAAGTGGTGGGTGGCGAAGTCGAGGTTGCCGGGCGTGGCGGTGCCGAGGAATTCGGGGCCCTTGTGGAGGGGACATGCGGCGCGGAGATCGGCGGAGAGGAGGGACAGGGCGATGCGGGCGGCCTGGGCGTTGTCGCTGCGGGGTTCGACGGTGCGACGGGTGGAGATACCGGCGTGGAGACAGGCGTAGGCGGCGCCGAGGACGACGGCCATGAGGGCGGAGCTGACGACGAGTTCGATGAGGGTGAAGGCGGAGGACCGGGCAGGGAGTGCGCGGTGGGAGGAGGAAGGTTTCATGCTGCGCCTCCCTTCCGTTGGCGTTCCCGGCGGCGTTTGCGTTCCTGTTCGGGATCGGAATCCGGGATGGGCGGATCGAAGAGGAGGGTGGTCAGGGTGTAGAGCGTTCCGGTCTCGGACGAACGACTGACGGCGACGCGGACTTCGAAGAGGCCTTCGGTGTCGGTGCGGGTGATGGAACGGGTCCAGGTGAAGTTGCCGGAGACGCCTTCGGTTTCGCCGGGATCGAGGATGAGATCGGCGCGGAGTTCCTCGATCTGGCCGGCGGCGATCCACACGGCCTGGGAATGGAGGGAGCTGTCGCGACTGGACTGGATGGCGGTGGAGAGGCCCTGGGTGAGGCCGACGAGGGCGACGGCGAGGATGGCGACGGCGACCATGACCTCGATGAGGGAGAACCCGGCTGGTGGATGGGCGGGGCGAAGATTCATGGGCGGCCCAATTCGCGGATGGCGGGGCGTGCGGTGATGGGATTGAGGCGGATGGCGATGGCGAAGCCCGAACGGTCGCGGAGGAGGAACTCGGCGGCATCGACGGTGCCGTCGGGATGGAACTCGACGGTGTGCGGGGAGGGGTTGGCGGTGGAGGGAGGTTCGAGGAGTTGGACCTCGACGACGATCCGGGGGTCGAGGGGGTTGGATTCCGGGGTGGGCGCGGGGTCGTTGGAGGGCCGGGAGCGGGCCTTGTTGGGAGTGGGTTCGATGCGATAGCGGTGGGCGGAGGGATCGATGATCAGTTGGTGGGCCTGGCCGGAAGCGACGGCGCGGGAGTTGGCGGAGTTGCAGGCGGCGACGACGGAACGGGCGGTGGAGCGCAGGACGGATTCCTCGAGGGAACCGCGCATCTCGGGGAGGATGACGGCGGTGAGGATGGCGATGAGCGCGAGGACGACGATGAGTTCGATCAGGGTGAACCCTGGGATCCGGGGGCGTGATGGGACGGAGGGCCGCATGGGTCACCAATTGCCGATTTCGGTGCTGCCGGCGGTATCGGCGCCCTTGGACCAGAGGTCGTAGCTGTTGGGCAGGTGGGTGCCGGGGCGACGGTAGAGATAAGGGTTACCCCAGGGATCGGGTCGGAGCTTCTTGATGTAGGGACCGCGCCATTTTCCGGAGTCATTGGCGGGGGCGGATTCGAGGACGGCGAGGCCTTCGTCCTGGGAAGGGTAGCGATCCATGTGGAGGTAGAAGCGTTCGAGGGCGGAGCTGAGTTCCGCGATGTGGGCCTTGGCGGCGCCGGTCTTGGCTTCCTGGGTGGTGCCGACGAACTGGGGGATGATGGTGGCGGCGAGGACGCCGAGGATGATCACCACGACCATGATTTCGAGGAGGGTGAAGGCGTGGGAATGGCGTCGTGGGGAATGGAGTGCTGGGTTCATGGAACGACTGGGTTGAAGTGTGGGTGAAGGGGTTGGAGTGCAGGAGGGGAAAGGGTCATTGGATACCGCGGCTCATGCGGAAGATGGGGAGGAGGATGGCGATGACCATGAAGCCGACGACGCCACCGACGAGGAGGATGAGGATGGGTGCGAGCAGGGAGATGAGGGTCTTGGTGCGGGCGCGGAGGTGGCGTTCCTCGATCTGGGCGACCTTGGCGAGCATGTCGTCGAGTTTCCCGGATTCCTCACCGGCAGCGATCAGTTGGACGGCGCTGCGGGGGAAGAGGCCGAGTTTGCGGAGGGGCGCGGCGAGGGAATCGCCACCGCGGGTTTCTTCGCCGACCTGGGCGATCTGGGAGGCGATGACGGCATTGCCGACGGTGGCCTCGACGATGCGAAGGGAGGGGAGGAGGGAGACGCCGGACTTGAGGAGGATGCCGAGGGTGCGTGCGAAGCGACTGAGGGCGGCGGAGCGGACGAGGGGACCGAGGACCGGGATGCGGAGCTTGAGGGTATCCCAGGCGAGATGGCCTTCGGGGGTCCGGATCCAGGTGACGAGCCCGGCGCTGGCGGCGCTGGCGGCGACGAGGAGCCAGGGCCACCACTGGGCGAAGAAGCTGCTGAGGCGAAGCAGGATCAGGGTGGGGAGGGGGAGGACATCGAGCATTTCCTCCAGCATGGCGAAGAGTTTGGGGAGGACGACGGTGAGGAGGACGATGACGGTGACGAAGCCGAAGCCGAGGACGAAGAGGGGATAAGAGATGGCGGAGACGACTTCGCCGCGGATTTCGTCGGAGTGTTCGAGGAGATCGGCGAGATCGACCATGACATGGGGGAGGGCGCCGGCTTCCTCGCCGACGCGGACCATGCTGGTGTAGAGGGGTGGGAAGAGTTTGGGATGACGGCTGAGGGCTGCGGAGAGGGCGACGCCGCCTTTGACTTCGGAGGAGATGCCTTCGACGACGGATCGGAGGGCGGGATTGGATTCCTCCTCGGCGATGCTGGCGAGGGCCTGGGGGATGGGGATGGCGGCGGCGAGGAGGGCGGCGAGTTCGCGGGTGAACCCGGTGATCTCGCGGCGGCGGATGCCGGAGCCGAGTCGGAAGGCGGGAGGATTGGAATGGGCTGGGGCCGCCGGGGAATTGGGGGCGGTGGGAGTGGGTGAACGGGCGACGGATTCGAGGTGGGAAGGGAACACGCCGCGTTCGCCGAGGCGCCGGAGGGCATCGCGACGGTCCTCGGCTTCGATGACACCGTTGACGGGGTCATTTCCGAGGAGGCCCTGGTAGCGGAAGGCGTTCATTCCTCGGCATCGGCGGAGCAGACGCGGACGACCTCTTCGAGGGAGGTGACGCCGGCGGCGGCCTTGGCGAGGCCGTCTTCGAAGAGGGTGGTCATGACGCCGCGGACGCGGGCCTTGATCTCGGCGCTGGAACGGCGTTGGAGGATGAGTTCGCGGAGTTCGCGATTGATGACGAGCAGTTCGAACAGGCCGAGACGCCCGCGATACCCGACCCCACGACATTCTGGGCAACCTGCGCCGGTGGAGTACTCGCCGGAGAGTGGCCGTCCATCGAGTCGCTCGATCTGGTCGCGCACGGCGGCGGGGATGTCGGCGCGGGTCCGGCAGGCGGGACAGATGCGACGGACGAGGCGTTGGGCGAGGACGCCGTCGAGGGAGGAGGCGATGAGGAAGGGTTCGATGCCCATGTCGATGAGGCGTGTGACGGCGCCGGGGGCATCATTGGTGTGGAGGGTGGAGAAGACCTGATGGCCGGTGAGGGCGGCGCGGATGGCGATTTCGGCGGTCTCGGCATCGCGGATCTCACCGACCATGACGACATCGGGATCCTGGCGGAGGATGGCACGGAGGCCGGTGGCGAAGGTGAAGCCGCGGCTGGGTTTGACGGGGATCTGTGCGACGCCGTTGAGCTCGTATTCGACGGGGTCCTCGATGGTGATGATCTTCTTTTCGGGGGAGTAGATGCCCTGAAGGACGGAGTAGAGGGTGGTGGTTTTTCCCGAGCCGGTGGGGCCGGTGGTGAGGAAGAGGCCGTGGGGTTTGCGGACGAGGGATTTGAGGAGGCGTGCGCGGGGGGCGTCGAGGCCGAGTTCCTCGGGTTCGAGCAGGCGATTGTTCCGTGCGAGGAGCCGGAGGACGACGCTTTCGCCATGGATGGTGGGCATGGTGCCGACGCGGATGTCGACGCGTTCGCCGCGGTGATGGATCTGGATGTGGCCGTCCTGGGGAAGGAACCGTTCGGCGATGTTCATGTCGGCCATGATCTTGATGCGGGAGACCAGGGCGGCATGGAGGTTCCGGGGCGGGGGCGGCTTGGTCTGGAGGATGCCGTCGATGCGGTAGCGGAGTTCGATGGCGGCTTCGAAGGGGAGGAGATGGATGTCGCTGGCGCGTTCGCGGAGGGCGGTGGAGATGATGACGTTGACGAGGTTGACGACGGTGGGTTCGTTGGCGGCGACCTCGATGTCGTGGAGGTTCTTTCCTTCGGCACCGGCGGCCTGGGCGGTGTCGAGATCCTCGATCATCCGTTCCACGGTGATCTGGTAGGAATCGGTGAGGCCCTCGGCGATTTCGGTGGGGGAACGCACTTCGACCGTCACTTCCATGCCGGAAAGCAGGCGGAGATCGTCGATGAGTTCGGCGGAGGGCGGGCTGATGGCGGCGACGTGAAGGATGCCGTTGCGGGTGTGGAGGGGGAGCAGGTTGTGTTTGCGGGCGAAATCGACCGGTACCAGGCGGGCGGCTGGATCGGACGATGCCCGGTCGATGGCCTGCGGGGAGGGGTCTACGGCGGGACTCGGGGTGAGGGTCTGCATTCGTGGCCGGGAACTGGGGCTTGGGATGGGGCGGGGAGGCGATCAGGAAGGGTTTTCGGTCCGGAACAGAAATGCAGGTGCAGCGCCGGTTTGGGACAAGGCAGGGAAGATTTTGTTCTGTGGGACTTGCGCATGGAACAATTTGGGCCGGGGTCCGTTCAATCAACTTTCTGGATCTTCTTCGGCCTGAGAGGATGCGGCGGTCATTCTGCGTCATGCGTATCCTCCTTTTCCTCCCTTTCATCCTGATGACCCTCCGGGGTCTTCCTGCGGACCTGGCCCGTCTTGAGGGGCTTACAGCGGGTTTCTCGATCGATTCCACCGGCTCGCTGACCGGCATTACCCGGGTTGGAACAGATCGAAACCTTCTGGCCGCGGGTGAGCCGGCGCCGGTGTTGCAGGTGCGGATCGATGGCCGGTGGCATCGGCCGTCCGGCGCGACGTGGGATTCAGCGCGGGGACGGTTGACGCTTCAATACGGGGAGACGGGCGCCACGGCGGTTGTGTCGGTCATCAACAAGCCGACCCATCTCGTGCTGGAGATTGTCGAAGCCGAGCCTTTGGCATCGATCGAGATCGCCCTTTGGGGTCCCTATCCAATCGTCATCGGGGAGACCATTGGAGAGATCGTGGGAGTGGTCCGGGACCGACGGGATGCGGTGGGGATCCAGGCGTTGAATGCGAAGACGCTGGGGGGATATCCCGAACGGGAGAACGACATCATGACGGAGTTCGGTGCCGATGATGCCGGGTATTATCCGGGGTTGCCGGAGGAGTTGAAGAAGGGTCAGGGGTTTCGTGGGGACACGGCGCGGGCGACGGCGTTTGGAAGCGTGCTTCAGGCGTTTGTGAGGAATCGGGATCGGGAACGCATCCTGTCGAACTGGGGTCACGACCGGTACCGGGTGTTGCCGATGAAGGATGGAGGGATTGTGGGGAGCCGGATCGGGTTGTTCGCGTGTGCTGAGCCGGAGGCCTTGGACACGATCGGGAAGATCGAGTTGGCGGAGGGATTGCCGCATCCGGTGATCGACGGGGTATGGGGCAAGCAATCGCCGGGCGCGACGGCCTCCTATCTGATTGTGGATTTCAGCGAGGCGACGGTGGATCGGGCGATCGAGATGACCCGACGTGCTGGACTTCGATATCTCTATCACAGTTCGCCCTTTGCGGACTGGGGTCATTTCCGGCTGAAGCCGTCGCTGTTTCCCAATGGATGGGAGGGGTTCAGGAACTGCGTGGACAAGGCGCGGCGGGCCGGGGTTGAGCTGGGGGTCCATACCCTGTCGAATTTCATCACGCCATCGGATGCCTATGTGACCCCGGTGCCGGATCCGCGACTGGCGGTCATTGGAACGGCGGAGTTGGTGGGAGGGGTGGACGCGACGGCGACGGAGCTGGTGGTATCGGACCCGGGCTATTTCAGGAAGACGGCGTTGAACACGGTGCGGATCGGGCAGGAGTTGATCCGGTTCGGGGCGGTGTCGGGTGAGGCGCCGTGGCGGTTGATGGAGTGTCAGCGTGGGGCGTGGGGAACGCGAGCAGGCGGACATGCAGCGGGGGCGGAGGTCGCCCGACTGATGGATCACGATTACAAGGTGTTCCTGGGGGACGCGGCGTTGTCGGAGGAGATGGCGCGCAACATTGCGGCGTTCTGCAATCGGACGGGGATCCGACAGATCTCGTTTGACGGGTTGGAAGGGAATTGGGCGTCAGGGCATGGGCAATATGGGCGGGTACGGTTTACCGAAGCGTGGCATGGGGCGTTGGACGAGGGGGTGCGTGGAAAGGTGCTCAATGATGCCAGCAATCCGGCGCACTATAACTGGCACATCAACACCCGGATGAACTGGGGTGAACCGTGGTATGCGGGTTTTCGGGAGAGCCAGACCTTGTACCGGTTCAAGAACCAGCTGTTGTTTGAACGGAACCTGATGCCGCACATGCTGGGCTGGTTTGCGCTGCGGGCCGAAACGGGGATTGAGGATGCGGAGTGGTTATTGGCGCGGGCGGCGGGATTTGATGCGGGTTTTGCCCTGGCGACCAGCCT
>CAZDYB010000109.1:10384-10748 GCA_964509045.1 uncultured Akkermansia sp. | reverse complement strand
AGTCTTGCAGCGTAATCAACCGCCCTCTGAGGACGTTGATTCAGAAACGCACCGCAAGTCTCATGCAGATGGCGGAACAGAACGTTCTTCGCCTGCAATGGTCGAGCCGCACCGATTGCCTAGACGTTCTGCAATCCCAGGACTTGTTCCAGACCAATGGCTGGAGTGATGTGGAGACTTTTTCAGGAACGGGCGGAACCCTGATCAAGGATATTCCCGCGGGTAGTCCGACTGCGTTCTATCGCCTGCAGCGCGAATTGAGGTGACCCACCTGCACTTGAGCTACAGGAGCGGACCAAGGCTCTGCAGGTAAGGAGGATTGCGGTTCGGAATCGACTCCTGGTTCTGCGGAAGAACGATGAGA
>CAZDYB010000109.1:7543-10374 GCA_964509045.1 uncultured Akkermansia sp. | reverse complement strand
GTTTCGAACGCTGCCGCGGCGCCGGGGCGGGGACCGGACGCTTGAAGCGCAGGCCGACGGGGTCAGGGGTTCGCCCTCAACTGGCTCTCCCGCTTCGGCAGGCTGTCGATTGTCTATGTCTGGCCGTACGGAAGAAGATCCAGCCGGAACGACCGATCCTGCTGCACGGACGCTGCCGGGAGAGTGCTGCTCACCCGGAAAAAACGCCGTGGTCGCTTCAGGATGCCATCCCAAGGGACAGGCTCCTCCAATCAGGAATCAAGAGCAGCGACAGTCGGTGGCTGTTGCGGACCCCCCTGTTGCACTCATGGCCCGCCCATGAGCCTGTCCCCTGAATCAGTCCCCTGAATCATCCGCTGAATGGATGCCTTCCCGGTTTTCCCGGAGATCGCAGGAACGTTGATCTGGAACCCCGTGGATGCCTTGCCCGGTTCCCCGGTTTCGGGGTATCCCAAGGGCACCCCGATGTCTGCGTTGTCTTTGCATCCAGTCTGGCGTGGCGCTTGGCGCGTCGGCTGGCTGCTGCTTGGATTGATCGGGCCGGTTTCGGCCACCCCGGTCCATCGGGCCGCCCTCGAGCGGCATTTCGACCGGTTCCTTCCCCGTCCTCTGGCCCAGTGCCGGACCTGTCATCTTCCCAGCGACAACAAGCTGCCCGAATCGCTGGAGGAATTTCCCCACAACCCCTTCGGCGCCCGCCTGCGCGAGATCGGGGAATCCGGCCGGTCCGATGGCAACCGCATCGATATCGCTGATCGAATCGAGCGGATTGCTGATGAGGATTCTGACGGCGACGGGGTTCCAAACCGGTTGGAACTCCTGCTGGGTCATCAACCGGGTGATTTCCGGGATCTTCCCCCTGCATCGGCACTGGCCGAGGGACCGAGCCGGTCCGCCGAATTCGCCCGGTTCCTCGCCAGTTACCGATGGCGCCCGTTTGAGCCGGTCACCCGCCCCCCCATTCCCGAAGGCGGTCCTGGAAATCCCATTGATGCCTTCCTCGCCGAATCCCACCGGACCCAGGGTCTGAAGCCGCGCCCCCAAGCCTCCCGCGAAGTCCTGCTGCGTCGGGTCTATATGGACCTCATCGGACTCAATCCTACGCCCGATGAACAGCGGCAGTACCTCGAGGACACACGGACCGACGCCTACGAGCGGCTTGTCGACCGACTGCTCGCTGATCCGCGTCACGGCGAGCGCTGGGCGCGGCACTGGATGGACATCTGGCGCTACAGCGATTGGGCGGGATGGACCGACGGCAATCAGGTGCGGGATTCCAAGCCCCATGTCTGGAGGTGGCGCGACTGGATCGTTGAGGCAGCCAACTCGGACAAGCCGTATGACCGCATGCTTGCCGAGATGCTCGCCGCGGATGAGATCGCTCCGGAAGATACCCAAGCCCTTCGTGCCACCGGCTTCCTCGCAAGGAATTTCAAGCTCCTCTCCCGCGAGCAATGGATGGAAGACACCGTGAAGCACACCTTCCAGGCATTCCTCGGTGTCACGGTCGGTTGCGCAAAATGCCACGACCACATGACCGACCCCATCCCGCAGAAGGAATACTTCGCCGTCCGCGCGATCTTTGAGCCCCATCAGATCCGCCTCGACCGTGTCCCAGGCGAACTGGACACCTTTCGCGAGGGCATCGCCCGGGCCTATGACGGAACCAATGCCCCCACCTATCTCTATGTTCGTGGCGATGAACGCCATCCCCTCACCAACGAGATCATTGCTCCCGGCGTTCCCGCCTTTCTTGGCGGTCGACTCGAGGTGAGCCCCGTTCCACTCCCGGCTTCCGCAGTCAGACCCGACCACCGTGAGTTCGTGCGCCTCGACACCCTTGCCGCAGCACAACGCGAGATCGACAGCGCCCGCAAGGACTTCGAAAAGGCGGAGTCCGATCCCGCCACCCCGGACGAACGCCGCGAAGAGTCCCGTCTGGCCCTGGATGTCGCGTGGAGGAAACACGCCGCCACTGAAGCAGTCCTCGCGGTCGAACGGGCCCGGGAATCCAACTCACCCCACGCCGCTGCCGCCGCCACCAATGCCGCCTTCCTCCAGCGGAGCGAGGGCGTAGCCGAGGCCCGGCTGAACCAACTTCGAGCCCGGATGGCTCTCAGTTCCGCTGCCACCAACAGGGTCGAAGAAGCCCGCCGAAAGCTTGCTGAAGCCGACACCAGGCTTTCACAGGCCATCGAATCTGTTGCACGCCCGCTTGATCCTGAGTTCAAGTCACGCCCCGCCGAATCCTATCCCGAAACCAGTACAGGACGTCGTTCCGCCTTCGCCCGTTGGGTAACCCGAAAGACCAATCCCCTCACTGCCCGTGTCGCGGTCAACCATGTCTGGATCCGGCATTTTGGACGCGGTCTGGTTCCCTCCCCGGCTGACTTTGGTCGGAATGGTCGGCCGGCTTCGCATCCTCAACTGCTCGACTGGCTCGCCTCTGAGTTCATGGAACCGAGTCTGCCTGGGCCCGATGGTCGGCTTCCCCAGGCCTGGTCACTCCATCATCTCCACCGTCTCATCCTTGCCAGCGAAACCTATCGACGCGCATCAACGCCGGATGCCACGAATCTTCGGATTGATCCCGACAACATCGCGTTGTGGCGAATGAACTCCCGGCGGCTCGAAGCTGAGGCAGTCCGGGACAATCTGCTGCATGTGGCAGGTTCCCTTGAACCGACCATGGGCGGCCCGGATCTGGACCATAAATCAGCCCTCACGAGTCGCCGACGTTCGATCTACCTGCGGACCGCATCCGAGAAGCAGGCCGAGTTCCTGCAGATCTTCGACGGCCCCAGCGTCACGGAATGTTATGAACGCCGGCC